>NZ_ATXJ01000006.1 GCF_000421625.1 Thermus islandicus DSM 21543
CCGGGTTCACCCGGAGGAGGACCCGGGCTACCCGCAGGAGGTCGCCCTCGGAATCCAACACCACCCAAGGGGCCTTCTCCCGAAGCGTTCCCAGGGCTTCTTCCGTCTTCACTGGGCCGTTCCAGAGCACCTCCTCGGGGCCAAACCCTGCCCGGTAGGCCCGGAGGATCTCCCCCAGGGAGACGGCCTCGGCTCCCAGGCCCAGGGCGCGCAGGCGGCGTAGGAGGCCCAGACGGGGGTTGGCCTTGAGGGCGTAAAAGAGCCTGGCCTCGGGGAAGGCTTGCCTGAGCCTCTTTACCTGGGCGGCGATGCGGGTCCAGTCGTAAGCGTAGAACGGGGTGGGAAAGCGCCCTAGGGCTTCCCGCACCGCTTGCAGAAAGGTAGGGCTCAGGGGCATGCTCAAGGTCCTCGAGGCGTTCCCCGTAAAGCCACGGGGGCCGCCCTAGGCCTCAGCCTACCGGCACGGGGTTCGCGGGGTGAGGTGCAGCGTGTCTTGTATCTTCGCGAAAGGTACATTTCGCGCATGTATAATGCCCCCATGCCCCCGGAGAAGCGCACGACCAAAACCCCGCCTCCAGAGCCAACCTGGGCCCTCTGGCAGGCCCTTGGGATCGGGAAGGCCTGGGCGAGGGCCTACCTCGGCCACGCGGAAGCGTACCGTGGGGCCCTTGCCCCCTACGCGGAGTACCTGCTTCTGGAGCGGGGCCACTCCCCAAGGGGGGTGCGACGCTACTTTCAGGACCTGGTCCTGTGGTTCCGCTTCCTCGAGGAGCGCGGCCTCCCGCCAGGCCCCGAAGCGGTGCGCGCCCTCCTCCTAGAAAAGCGCTGGGCGGCGAGGCGGGTCCAGGGCTTCCTCGCCGCCCTGAGGGGGTACTACCGCTACTTGGCCCAGGTGCGGGGGGAGGCCGCGGCGGACCCTACGGAGGGCATCGGCCGGCCCAAGGCGGGGAGGCGCCTTCCCCTGCACCCTGGCCCTGAAGAGCTGCGGCGCTTCCTCGAGGCCTTGTCCCAGGAGAAGGAGGCCCGGCTCCTCGTGGCCCTCGCCCGCTTCCTCTACGGCACGGGCCTCCGCATCTCCGAAGCCCTCTCCCTCAAGGGGCGGAACCTCCTCCTGGAGGCGGGCCGCCCCGTGGCGGTGCGGGTGGTGGGCAAGGGGAACAAGGAAAGGCTCGTGCCCCTTTCCAAGACGGCCCAGGAGGTTCTGGAGGCGCTGGGGCCGGCTCCCGGTAATGTGAGTATATTCACATTCTCGCAGGGCAGGCGCCGGGGCCACATTCCCTCTGCCCGCTGGGTGGAGGCCAAGTTTCGCGAAGCCGCCCTTAGGGCGGGCCTGGACCCCCGGCGGTTCACCCCCCACAAGCTCCGGCACGCCTACGCCACCCTCCTGGTGGAGATGGGGGCCGAACTGGACGCGGTAAAGGACCTCTTAGGCCACGAGTCCATCGCCACCACCCAGATCTACCTCCACGCCTCCCGGGAAAGGCTGAAGGAGGCGGCCTCGAGGCTCCCAGACCTCTAAAAGGTGAGCCGGGACACTTGTCCCGCTGCCCTGGGTATGCTAACCTAACAAGCGATTGTTAGCCATGGACCGGCGCAGCCAGATCCTCCAGATGGCCGGCCACCTTTTCAGCCAGCGGGGCTACCACGCCACCAGCATCCGCGACCTGGCCAAGGCCCTGAACCTCCAGGGGGGGAGCCTCTACGCCCACATCGCCTCCAAGGAGGAGCTCCTCCTGGAGGTGGTGCGCCAGGCCGCGGAAAGGTTCCAGAAGGTCTTGGAGGCTCTGCCCCCGGAAGACCCCGTGGCCCGGATGAAGGCCCTCGTCAAGGGGCATCTCCGGGTCATCGCCGAGGAGCTTCCCCGGGCCACGGTCTTCTTCCACGAGTGGAAGCACCTCTCCCCTCCCCTCCTCGAGGAGGCCAAGGCCCTGAGGCGCCGCTACGAGGAGGGGGTCCAGGGGGTGATTGCGGAAGGGGTGGAAAAGGGAGTGTTCCGGGTGGAGGACCTCCGCCTGGCCACCCTCTTCGTCCTCTCGGCCCTCAACTGGACCTACCAGTGGTACCGCAAGGACGGTCCCCTTTCCCTCGAGGCCCTGGCCGAGGCCTACGCCGGGATGCTCCTTAGAGCCCTGGGCGTGGAGGAAGGAGGCGAGGATGGTAAAGCTTAGGATCGGTTACCCCGAGGACCCGGACTACCAGGAGAGGCTTGCGGAGTTTGAGGCGAGGATCGCCCGGGGGGAGAAGATTGAGCCCGGGGACTGGATGCCTGCGGAGTACCGGCGCCAGCTCATCCGCATGATCTCCCAGCACGCCCACAGCGAGTGGGTGGGGATGCTCCCCGAGGGCGCCTGGATCCCCCGGGCCCCCTCCCTAAGGCGGAAGCTCATCCTCCTGGCCAAGGTCCAGGACGAGGCGGGGCACGGCCAGTACCTCTACCACGCCGCCGAAACCCTAGGGGTGAGCCGGGAGGAGATGGTGGCGGCGCTCCTTTCGGGCAAGGCCAAGTACTCCAACATCTTCAACTACCCCACCCTTACCTGGGCGGATGTAAGCATCATCGGCTGGCTGGTGGACGGCATGGCCATCAAGAACCAGACCATGCTGGCCCAGTGCTCCTACGGCCCCTACTCCCGGGCCATGGTGCGCATCTGCGCCGAGGAGACCTTCCACCACAAGCAGGGGAAGGAGGCCGTCCTCCTCTACGCGAAAGGCTCCCGCAAGCAGCGCCAGATGGTCCAAGACGCCCTGAACCGCTGGTGGTGGCCCACCCTGATGATGGCGGGGCCCCACGACACCGACTCCCCCCACACCCCCCTCCTCCTCCGCTGGGGCATCAAGACCAAGACCAACGACCAGATCCGGCAGGAGTTCCTGAACGAGCACGTGCCCGAGCTCTTGGAGGCGGGGCTCACTATCCCCGACCCCCACCTCCGTTACGACGAGAAGACGGGGAACTGGGTCCACGGCCCCATCCCCTGGGACGAGTTCTGGAAGGTGATCAACGGGGAAGGCCCCATGAACCGGCACCGCCTCGAGGCGAGGAGGAAGGCCCACGAGGAGGGGCGCTGGGTCCGGGAGGCCATGGAGGCCTACGCCAAGAGGCGGCTCGCCCAGGCCGCGGACTAGGGAGGCCTTATGTGGGGGACCGAGTGGCCCCGGTTTGAGGTGATCAAGCAGGACACCGAGAGGAGCCTGCCCCAGATGGTGGGCTCGGTGCACGCCGCAGACCCCGAGCACGCCCTCCTCCTGGCCCGGCACGTCTTCGTGAGGCGGCCTTCGGCCTACGCCCTCTTTGTGGCCCCAGCGGAGGCCTTCTTCCACGTGAGCCAGGAGGGCCTCAAGGACCCGAAGGCCCTGGAGGGGCCTCTAGGGGAGGAGGAGGCCTACTGGGTCTTCGCCAAACGGAGCCACCGCCGGAGCATGGTCTACGGGGATCTGGTGGGCCGCTTCCTGGCCCGAAGCCCCCAGGAGGCGGTGAAGGAGGCCCTGCTCCAAGGCGGGGGCGTGGCCTTTTGGGCGGTGCCGGAAAGGCTCCTCGTGGGCACCGAGCCCACGCCGGAGGTGGTGGAGAGCTGGTTCGCCCCGGCCAAGGACAAGACCTACCGCCTCCAGAGCTACTACGGGCTGATCACCGCCAAGGAGGTGGCGGATGCTTGACCCCCGCCTGAAGGAGGCCCTCATCGCCAAGCTCACCGCCTTGGCCGACGACGAGGTGGTCCTGGCCCAGCGCCTCTCCGAGTGGGTGGCCCACGCCCCCATCCTCGAGGAGGACATCGCCATCGCCAACCTGGCCCAGGACGAGCTGGGCCACGCCAAGCTCTACCTGGAGCTGAGGCGCGAGCTGGAGGGGTCCGACCCCGGTCACGCGGAAGCGTATCTTGATGAGCTCGTCTTCCTGCGGGACCCCTTGGAGTACCAAAACGCCGTCCTGGTGGAGCTTCCCAAGGGGGACTGGGCCTTCACCATGGTCCGGCAGTACCTTTTTGACCTCTATGAGAACCTCTGGCTTTCCGAGGCTGGGCGGAGCGCCTATAGGCCCCTCGCGGAGGTGGCGGAGAGGGCCCTCAAGGAGGAGCGCTTCCACCTTAGGCACTCTGCCCTCTGGGTGGAAAGGCTCGGCCAGGGGACGGAGGAAAGCCACGCCCGGGCAGAGAGGGCCCTGGAGGTCCTCTTCCCCTACGCCAAGCAGCTCTTCGTGCCCCTCCCCGGGGAGGAGGAGCTTTGGACGGCGGGGTACGTGCCGGACCTGAGGGCCCTCGAGGCCCGCTACCTGGAGGAGGCCGCCCGCCACCTCACCCGCTCCGGGCTCAGGCTGCCGGAAGGGGGGTACGTGCCCAAGAGCCGCAAGGAGCACACGGAGTACCTGTGGTCCCTCCTCGCGGAGATGCAGTCCGTGGCCCGCTGGGATAAGGAGGCGAAGGCGTGGTAGCGCGGTACTGGGAGGCCCTAAAGGGGGTGAAGGATCCGGAAATCCCCGTCCTCAACATCGTGGAGATGGGGATGGTCCTGGGGGTGGAGGCCGAGGGGGAAAGGGTCAGGGTGCGCTTCCGCCCCACCTTCTCCGGCTGCCCGGCCCTGCAGACCATCCGGGAAGAAATCGTGAGGGCCCTCAAGGAGGCGGGGGCAGGGGAGGTGGAGGTGGAGGAGGCCAGGGCCCCTTGGAGCACCGAGGCCATGACCGAGGAGGCCAAGGCCAAGCTCCGAGGCTACGGCATCGCCCCACCCCTCCCCCTCCCCATGGCGGGGGAAGACCCCGCCTGCCCCCGGTGCGGAAGCCGGGAGGTGGCCCTCAAGAACCCCTTCGGGACCACCCTGTGCAAGAGGCTCTACCAGTGCGCCGCTTGCGGCGAGGTCTTTGAGGCCTTCAAGACGGTCTGAGAAAGGAAAAGCGATGAAGCTCCAAAGCTACCTTATGGGGGAGTGGCGGGAGGGCCAGGGAGAGGGCACTCCCGTGCGGGACGCGAGCACAGGGGAGGTCCTGGCCTACGTCACGGCCCAGGGCCTGCCCCTGAAGGAAGCGGTGGCCTGGGGCCGCGAGGTGGGGGGGAAGGCCCTTTCCGCCCTGGGCTTCCAGGAGCGAGGCCGGAGGCTTAGGGCCCTCGCCCAGTACCTCTCGGAGAGGAAGGAGGCCCTTTACCGCCTCTACGCCACCACGGGGGGTACCAGGCGGGACGCCTGGTACGACGTGGACGGGGGAATCGGGGTCCTCTACACGTATAGCTCCTTGGCCCGCAGCCTCCCCGAGGGAAACCTCCTCCCCGAGGAGGACTTCCTCCCCCTCTCCCGGGACCTCTCCTTCCAGGGGCGGCACGTCCTTGCCCCCAAGGGGGGGATCACCGTCCAGATCAACGCCTTCAACTTCCCTGTCTGGGGGCTTCTGGAGAAGTTCGCCCCCGCCTTCCTTGCTGGGGTTCCCACCCTGGCGAAGCCCGCCACCCCCACGGCCCACGTGGCCGAGGCCCTGGCGCGGATGATGCTGGAGTCGGGCCTCCTCCCCGAAGGGAGCCTCCAGCTCCTTTCGGGAAGCGTGGGGGACCTCCTGGACGCCCTGGACTACCGGGACAGCGTCTTCTTCACCGGGTCCAAGGCCACCGCGGACCGGCTCCGCCGCCACCCGGCCTTCCTGGAGCGGGGGGCTCTCTTCAACGCCGAGGCCGACTCCCTAAACCCCGCCCTCCTGGGGGAGGAGGCTACGGAGGAGGAGCTTAAGCGCCTCGCCCAGGAGATCGCCCAGGAGCTCGCCATCAAGACGGGGCAGCGGTGCACCGCCATCCGCCGGGTCCTGGCGCCCAAGGACCGCCTCGAGGCCCTCCTTCAGGCCACCCGGGAGCGCCTGGAGACCTTAAGGCCCGGCGACCCCCGGGAGGAAGGGGTGGACCTTGGGCCCCTCGCCTCCCTGGAGCAGAAGGCCGAGGTGGAGCGGGCGGTGGAGGCCCTTTTGCAGGCCGGGGCCCGGGTTTACTGGGCCCACCCCGGGAGGCGGGACGGGGCCTTCTTCCCCCCCACCCTCCTCCTCGCCGAGGACCCCTGGCCCGAGGCCCTGCACCAGGTGGAGCCCTTCGGCCCCGTGGCCACCTTCTTTCCCTACCGAACCCGGGAGGAGGCGGCGAGGCTCGCCGCCCTGGGCGGGGGAAGCCTCGTGGCCACCGTGGCCACGAAGGATCCGGAGGAGGCCCGCTTCTACCTGGAGGCCCTCGCCCCCCACGTGGGGCGGCTTCACTTCCTGAACGCCCGCACCGCAGCCTCCTCCACGGGGCACGGCTCCCCCCTCCCCCGCCTCCTCCACGGGGGGCCGGGGCGGGCCGGGGGCGGGGAGGAGCTTGGGGGCCTTCTCTCGGTGAGGCGGCACCTCCAGCGCCTTGCCCTCCAGGCCGACCCTTGGCTCCTCTCCGCCCTCACGGGGGAGCACGCCAAGGGGGCGGAAAGGCCCGCAAGCGTCCACCCCTTCCGCAAGGCCTACGAGGACCTCGAGGTGGGCGAGACCCTCACCACCCACCGCCGCACCGTCACCGAGGCGGACATCACCCTTTTCTCCGCCCTCTCCTGGGACCACTTCTACGCCCACACCGACGAGCTCGCTGCCAAGGAGAGCCTCTTCGGCAAGCGGGTGGCCCACGGCTACTTCGTCCTCTCGGCGGCGGCGGGCCTTTTTGTGGATCCGGCCCCGGGCCCGGTGCTGGCCAACTACGGCCTCGAGGGCCTGCGCTTTCTGGAACCCGTGGCCGCGGGGGACACCCTCCAGGCCCGGCTCACCGTGAAGCGCAAGCGGCCCCGGGACGAGAAGGCGGGCGTGGTGGAGTGGGCCGTGGAGGTGGTGAACCAGGAGGGCAAGACCGTGGCCGCCTACACCGTCCTCACCCTGGTGGCCCGTAAGGGCGCTTAGGCCCGTGCTACCATAGGTGCATGGGCGAGCCCGGCGCCTTCTGCCCCGTCTACGCTGCCTTGAACCTCCTCCAGGAGAAGTGGACGCTCCACATCGTTCGCGCTCTCCTGGAGGGGCCTAAGGGCTTCAACGAGCTGGCCCGGGCCGTGGGCGGGGTAAACCCGGCCACCCTCTCCCAGCGCCTGGAGCACCTGGTGGCGGTGGGGGTGGTGGAGAAGCGGGTGGAGTCCCACATGCCTCCCCGCACCCGCTACCGGCTCACGGAGGCAGGCCGGGAACTGGAGGCGGTGATCGCCGCCATAGAGGGCTGGGCGCGGAGGCACCTCCGCGCCCCCGTGGCCTAGCCCTCGCCCCGGGGGACCCGGCGGAGCTGGAGGCCTTGGGCCTCGAGGGGGTAAGCCTCCTCCCAAGCCCCGGGGAAATCCTCGCGGACGTGGGCCCCGCGGCTTTCCTCCCGGGCCAGGAGTCTCGCCAAGAGGAGGAGGCTTCCCGCCTCCAGCTCGGCTCGGCTGGCCAGGCGGAGGAAGGCCCGGAGCTCCTCCCCCCGCCAAGGCCTCCATGGACCTCCGGAGGAGCGGCCAGGGCGGGAAGGGGTTCGGCCCGAGGGGGGAAGGCCAAGTCCCCTAGGGCCGCCTTCGCCGCCCGTTCCCCCATGACCAAGCCCTCGAGGAGGCTGTTGGAGGCCAGGCGGTTCGCCCCGTGGAAGCCGGTGGAGGCCACCTCCCCGGCGGCGTAGAGCCCGGGGACCCCGATGTAGCCCCGGGGGTCCACCTTCACCCCGCCCACGGCGTAGTGGGCCACGGGGAGGGGCTCCCTCAGGGGGTCAAGGCCGAGCGCCCGGGCCCGGGCCACCACCGTGGGGAAGCGCTCCTCCAGGTGGGGGATGGGCCGGAGGTCCAGGTACACCCCGCCCGTCTCCCTCCCCTCCCGGAAGACCGCCCGGGCCCCCACGTCCCGGGGGGCGAGCTCCCCCAGGGGGTCATAGCGGGGCATGAAGCGTTCCCCGCGGCGGTTCAGGAGCAGGGCCCCCTCCCCCCGGCAGGCCTCGGAGACCAGGGAGCCCTCCGGCAGGGCCGTGGGGTGAAACTGGACGAACTCCAGGTCGCGGAGCACCGCCCCCGCCCGCCAGGCCAGGGCCATCCCGTCCCCGGTGGCCCCTCGAGGGTTCGTGGTCACGGGGAAGAGCTTGCGCCAAGGCTTCCCCACGCATCCTATCCACTATGCAGGGCCTCCCCTACGGAGACGAAGCCCTGTTCCCAGAAGTGCTCGTCGTAGGCGAAGGCCTTTTCCAGCCGCCTTTCCCGCATGAAGAGGAAGCTCGTCCAGTCCACCAGGCTTACCTCCCGCCTGCCTGAGGCCAGGAGCGCGGTGAGGGCGGCGCGGTGCAGGGCCTCGCCCACGGGCGCCACCTCCACCACCCCCAGGAGGTCGTGGGCCAGGGCCTGGACCGCCTCCACGCCGAGCCGCCTTTGGACCAGGGCCACGCTCTCCACCACCACGTAGGCGTGGGTCGTGAGGGGCCAGCGGGCCTCCAGAAGCCCCCTGAAGGTTTGGGCGGCCTCCTGGTGATGGGCGTCGTCCCGGTCCAGAAGGGCGTAGAGGGCCGAGGTGTCAAGGAAGACGGCCAAAGGCCTCCTCCAGATAGCGGTCGTGGGCCTCGCTCACGTCCCTTTGGCCGGAGGCGAAGCGGCCCACGGCGAGGAGGGCCCGCCTGGCCTGGCCCTCATAGCCCTCACCCTCCTCTTCCAAAAACCGCTCCACCGCCCGGCGCACGAGCTCCGCCAAGGAAACCCCCTCCGCGTGGGCCTTGGCCTTGAGCCGCGCCCACTGGGCCTCAGTGAGCTGCACCTGGGTGCGCACCATGCCATCATGGTAGCATACTTTGCCATCATGGACGCACCACCAGGAGGGAGAGGTCCAAGGCCTGAGTGGGTGAGGGCCCCCACGGAGACGTAGTCCACCCCGGCCTCCGTTGCCGCCCGCGCCCGCTCCAAGGTCATGTTCCCGCTCGCCTCGAGGGGCACCCGCCCTCCCGCGCGGCGCACCGCCTCCCTTACCCCGCCCGCGGCCCGGATGTGGTTCTCCTTGAGGCGGGTGTCCAGCACCTGGGTCCCCGTCCCCTCGAGGGCCTCCACGTAGGCCCGGGTCAGGGTGGTGATCCCGGAAAGCCTCTGGAGGAGGTTAAGGGCGAGCCTCGCGGGGGTCGGCGAGGGCGAAGACCCGCTCCGCCACCCAAAGCCCTGCGAGGACGCCCCTTTCCTTGGCGAGGATCACGGCCTCGCCCCAAAGGTCCTCCGGGACCACGAGAAGGCTCGTGAGGTCCCCGTGTCCCAGGTCCTCCAGGAGCCAGGCCTTTAGGGCCTCCTCCAAGCCGCCTTTCCCGAGCGCCTCCACGCCCCCATTGTAAGGAGAGGGCCTTTCCCCTTCGGCTCCCCGCCCTAGCCTGGAGGGGATGGGAAACCGCCTCAAGGGCGCCCGAAGCCCCTACCTCCTCGCCCACGCCGAGGACCCCGTGGACTGGTACCCCTTTGGCGAGGAGGCCTTCCGGAAGGCGAGGGCCGAGGACAAGCCTGTCTTCCTCTCCGTGGGCTACGCTGCCTGCCACTGGTGCCACGTGATGCACCGGGAAAGCTTCCAGGACCCCGAGGTGGCGGCCCTGCTCAACGCCCACTTCGTGCCCGTGAAGGTGGACCGGGAGGAGCGGCCCGACGTGGACGCCGCCTACATGCGGGCCCTTGTGAGCCTCACGGGCCAGGGGGGCTGGCCCATGAGCCTCTTCCTCACCCCCGAGGGCAAGCCCTTCTTCGGGGGCACCTACTTTCCCAAAGAGGACCGGGGGAGCCTCCCCGGGTTCAAACGGGTCCTCCTGGCCGTGGCTCGGGCCTGGCAGGAGGGGCGGCGGGAAGTCCTGGAGGAGGCGGAGCGGCTGGCCAAGGCGCTTTGGCGCAGCCTGACCCCGCCTCCGGGGCCCCTGGCGGCGGACCTGGAGGAAAGGGCGCTGGGAACGCTTTCGCAGGCCTTTGACCCCGAGTGGGGCGGGTTCCTCCCCGCCCCCAAGTTCCCCCAGGGGCCCCTCCTTCTTTACCTCCTCTCCCGGGCCTGGGAGGGAGAGCCTACGGCACGAAGGCTCCTCCCTCCCACCCTCCGGGCCATGGCCCTTGGGGGGCTTTACGACCAGGTGGGGGGTGGGTTTCACCGGTACAGCGTGGACCGCTTCTGGCGGCTACCCCACTTTGAGAAGATGCTCTACGACAACGCCCTCCTGGCCCGGGTTTACCTCGAGGCCTACGCGCTTTGGGGGGAACCCCTCTACCTCCGGGTGGCCCAGGAGACCCTGGACTGGCTCCTTTCCATGCAGGACCGGGAGGGGGGGTTTTACACCGCTGTGGATGCGGAGAGCGAGGGGGAGGAGGGGCGGTACTACACCTGGACCGAGGCCGAGCTGAAGGAGGCCTTAGGGGAAGATTTTCCCCTGGCCCGCCGCTACTTTGCCCTAGGGGAGGACCTGGGGGAGCGCTCGGTCCTCACCGCCTGGGGGGAGGGGGAGGTGAGGGAGGCTTTGGGGGAGGGCTTGGCCGCCTGGCGGGCTGGGGTCAGGGCGAGGCTTCTCGCCGCGCGCGGGCGGCGGACCCCGCCTGCCTTGGACGACAAGGTCCTCGCCGACTGGTCCGCCCTGGCGGTGCGGGCTCTGGCCGAGGGGGGGAGGCTTTTGGGGGAGAGGCGCTACCTGGAGGCTGCCCGCAAGGGGGCCCGCTTCCTCCTCGCGAGGATGCGCCGGGGAGGCCTCCTGCGCCACGCCTGGCGCAGGGGGGACCTGGGCGAGGAGGCCTTCCTCTCGGACCAGAGCTTTGCCGCCCTGGCCCTGCTGGAGCTGTACACCGCCACGGGGGAGGGGCCCTACCTGGAGCAGGCCCGCCTTCTGGCGGAGGAGGCCCTTTTGGCCTTCGGCCCTTCCGAAGCTGAGAGTGGCCTGCCCCTTCCCGCCCAGGAGATGGACGAGACAGCCCTGCCGGCGGGGGCAAGCGCCCTGGCCGAGGCGTTTTGGCGCCTCGAGGCCCTCCTTGGCGAGGGCCAAGGCTACCGGGAGCGGGCGGAGAGGATCCTGGAAAGCCGGGCCCTTCTCCTTGGCCGCTATCCCCACGCCTTCCCCGGGTTCCTTTTGGCCAAGCGGCTCCTGGAGGCGGGCTCCGAGCTGGCCGTTCCCCTTCCCTCCCCCCTGGCGGAGGCCTCGAGGCGGCTCTACCTCCCCCTTACCCAGCTGGTTCTGGCCCCGGCGGGAGCCCTCCCCACCTTGGAGGGCAAAGAGCCGGGAAAGGCCTATCCCTGCCGCCGCGGGGTTTGCCGGAGGCCGGTAGTGGAGGTGGAGGCGCTTTTGGGGGAGGTTCAGGCTCTGTATGGGGGGGATAATGTGTAAAGTTTCACGATTATTACGGCTCGTGAGCAAAATCTCCATAAAACACATTGACACCCTCCCCCAACCGGGGTAAAGTGACCCTACCGACCGGTCGGTGTTCCGAGGCCTGACCCGCCGAGGCCAAGCCGCTGAGGGGAGGAAAAGATGCTTCCCAGCACCATGATGGAGGAGGAGCTCAACCTTTGGGACCTTCTGGAGCGGGCCGCAGCCCTTTTTGGCAGGAAAGAGGTGGTTTCCCGCCTCCACACCGGAGAGCTCCACCGCACCACCTACGCCGAGGTGTACCGCCGGGCCAGGAGGCTCATGGGCGGCCTAAAGTCCCTCGGGGTGGGCGTGGGGGACCGGGTGGCCACCCTCGGCTTCAACCACTTCCGCCACCTGGAGGCCTACTTCGCCGTCCCCGGCATGGGGGCCGTGCTGCACACCGCCAACCCCCGCCTCTCCCCCAAGGAGATCGCCTACATCCTGAACCACGCCGAGGACAAGGTCCTCCTCCTGGATCCCCAGCTCCTGCCCTTGGTAGAGGCCCTACGGGGCGAGCTCAAGACCGTGGCCCACTTCGTGGTCATGGACGCGAAGGCCCCCGAGGGCTACCTGGCCTACGAGGAGCTCCTGGGGGAAGAGGCGGACCCCGTGCGGGTGCCGGAAAGGGCCGCCTGCGGGATGGCCTACACCACCGGCACCACCGGCCTCCCCAAGGGGGTGGTGTACAGCCACCGCGCCCTGGTCCTCCACAGCCTCTCGGCCGGCCTACCCGACGGGACGGGGCTCTCGGAAAAGGACGTGGTCCTGCCCGTGGTCCCCATGTTCCACGTCAACGCCTGGTGCCTCCCCTACGGGGCCACCCTGGTGGGGGCCAAGCAGGTCCTGCCGGGGCCGAGGCTTGACCCCGCCTCCCTGGTGGAGCTCTTTGACGGGGAAGGGGTGACCTTTACCGCCGGCGTGCCTACGGTGTGGCTCGCCCTGGCCGACTACCTGGAGAGCACCGGCCACCGGCTGAAGACCCTAAAGCGCCTCACCGTAGGGGGCTCGGCGGCCCCACGGAGCCTGGTGGAGCGCTTTGAGCGCATGGGCATAGAGGTGCGCCAGGGCTACGGCCTCACCGAGACCTCCCCGGTGGTGGTGATGAACTTCATCAAGGGCTACCTGGAGGAGAGGCTTTCCCCGGAGGAGCGAATCACCTTCAAGGCCAAGACCGGCCTCCCCATCCCCCTGGTGCGCCTCCGGGTGGCCGACGAAGCGGGTAGGCCCGTGCCTCAGGACGGGAAAACCCTGGGGGAGGTCCAGCTCAAGGGACCCTGGATCACCGGGAGCTACTACCAAAACGAGGAGGCCACGCGCAGCGCCCTCACCCCGGACGGCTTCTTCCGCACCGGGGACATCGCCGTTTGGGACGAGGAGGGCTACCTGGAGATCAAGGACCGGCTCAAGGACCTCATCAAGTCGGGGGGGGAGTGGATCTCCAGCGTGGACCTGGAAAACGCCCTCATGGGCCACCCCAAGGTGAAGGAGGCGGCGGTGGTGGCCATCCCGCACCCCAAGTGGCAGGAGCGCCCCCTGGCGGTGGTGGTGCCCCGGGGGGAGAGGCCCAGCCCGGAGGAGCTGAACGAGCACCTCCTCCGGGCGGGCTTCGCCAAGTGGCAGCTTCCCGACGCCTACGTCTACGTGGAAGAGATCCCAAAGACTAGCGCAGGCAAGTTCCTGAAGCGTGCTATAAGGGAGCAGTACAGGGACATGTTCCAAGGGAGCGCATAGTGTTCCTGGAGAAGTTCCGCTTAGATGGCAAGGCGGCCCTGGTCACCGGGGGCTCCCGGGGGCTTGGCCTCGAGGCCGCCCTCGCTCTGAAGGAGGCCGGGGCCAGGGTGGCGGTGGTGGCGCGGCGGGCGAGCTTCTTTGCCGAGGCCCAAAAGGCCCTAGGGGAGGACGCCCTCTACCTGGAGGGGGACGTGCGGGACGAGGCCCGCCTGGAGGCCATCGCGGAGGAGGTGGAGGAGAAGCTTGGACCCCTGACCATCCTGGTGAACGCCGCCGGGATCAGCTGGGGGGCCCCTTCCCTGGAGATGCCGGCGGAGAAGGTGCGGGAGGTCTTGGAGGTGAACCTGGTGGGGGCCTTTCTGGCCAGCCGGGTGGCCGCACGGCGCATGAAGGAACAGGGCTACGGCAAGATCCTTCACATCGCCTCCGTGGCCGGGCTCAAGGGGGAGCCCCCCGAGGTTTTGGACGCCGTGGGCTACACCGCCTCCAAGGGAGGCCTCATCGCCCTCACCCGGGACCTGGCGGTGAAGTGGGGGAGGTGGGGCATCCGGGTGAACGCCCTCGCCCCGGGGTTTTTCCCCACCCGGATGACGGAGAGGGTCCTGCCCCGGGCCGAGCCCTTCCTCAGGGCCACCCTGCCCCTGGGCCGCCCGGGGGCCCCGGGGGAGCTGGGCGGGGCGGTCCTGTTCCTGGCCAGCCCCGCCTCCGACTACGTGACCGGGGCCGTCCTGCCCGTGGACGGCGGGGCCACCGCCCTCTAACCCGCCGGAGGGATCAGCGCCTCTGGGTCCAAAGGACCCCGAGGGCGAGGAGGAGGCTCGCGGCGGTGGCCTCCAGAGGAGAGCGGCGCCGCACGGCCAAGGCCACCCCCACGCTGTAGGCGCCCCAAAGCAGGGCGGCCAGGACCAGGAGAAGGTCCCCGAGGAGCCGGGAACCCTCCCCTCCCCCACCCGCTTGGCCCAAGGCCAGGAGGCCCACCCCCGTTCCCGAAAGGACAAGGCCCCCAAGGAGGCTTGGGCCCAAGGGCTTCCGGAAGTAGAGGCTGTAGGCGAAGGCGGTGGAAAGGGGGTACAGGGCGGCCACGGCGCTGGCGTCCGAGGCGGGAGCCAGGCGCACCCCCGTGAAGAAGACGAGGTTGAAGAGGGCCAGGAAGAGGGTTTCCCCCAGGGGGGCGAGCCTAGGCAGCCGCCCGAGGACCAGGAGGAAGAGGGGCATCGCCAGGGCAAAGCGCAGGAAGGACCCCCCCTAGACCGGGACGATGCGGGCAAGGACCTCCTCCAGGGGGGCGGTGAAGACGCCGAGGGCGTAATCCCCCACCCCGCCCACGAAGACGAGCTCCTCCCCGTAGAGGAAGAGGCCGTTGCCGTAAAGGGTCAGGGGGCGGTCCCCGTAGGACTCCACCAGGCCCTGGGGGGCCAGGAGGTAGTGGGAAAGGCCCACCATCTCCCCGTCCCCCTTAAGGCGGGCAAACCCGTGCCGGTAGGAGAGGTCCCCCCGGAAGATGCCGTGGAAGGCCACCAGGTAGGTGCCGTCCTCGAGGCGGAGGGCGTTGGTGGACCAGCCCACCTTGTACTCAAAGGGCTCCGGGGGAAGGACGGGCCTGAGGTCGGTCACCCTCAGGGTGTCCAAGGCGAGGCGCCCTCGCCAGCAGAGGTCCGGGACGCCGGAAAAGCTCGGCCTTAGGAGGAGGTTCCCCCCCTCCAGCAGGGTGGCGTTTTTCGTGGGGAGGTAGAGCCCCTCCCCCTCCTGGCCCACCTTGAGGAGCCCCTTCCGCCTCACGGAAAGGTCCTCCCCCAGCTCGGCCAGGGCGAGGGCGGCGGTGAAGACGTCCTTGTGGTCGGTGTTCCGGGCGTCCCCCAGCTTGCCCACCGCAGTGTAGAAGAGGAGGAACCCCGCGTCCGCCGCGTGGGCTCGGGCGTCCTCGCACCCCCGGACGGCCTCGTAGAGCTCCGTGGGGTAGAGGACGATCCGCACAGGCAAGGGCCTGGGGACCCGGCCCCGAAGGAGGTCCTCCACGGGCACCGCCGCGTGCCCGATGGCCGAGGCGTAGCTGTAGTAGTCAAAGATGAGGCGGGGAAAGAGGTGGACGACCCCGTCCTTCAGGACCGCCCCGGGGTTGAAGGCGGCCAAGGGGCGTTGCCTGGGGTAGTTCTCCACCCGGACCTCCTCCGGGGAGATGTAGAGGCGGCGGCGGAAAAGGTCCTCCGTGTGCGGGCTCCTGAGCCCCTGGGCGCGCGCCAGGAAGCGGCGGGCCTCCTCCTTTAAGGTCTCCTCCAGCTCGGCGATGGTCATGCCCAACCTCCCCCTCGGTTTTACCAGAAGCCCACCCTTGGGGAAAGGGTGGGGCTTGACAGGGCCGGGGGGAGTGGGCTAGGCTTTGCGTAAACGGTTACGATGGGCAAAAAAGAGCCTTTCACCATACGAGAAATCGCGCGCTTAGCAAACGTTTCCGTAGGTACGGTTAGCCGGGCCCTGAACGGCCGACCCGGCGTCAGCCCTAAGACTCGGGCGCGCATCCTGGAGCTGGTGCGCACCCTCGGGTTCACCCCCTCGGCCGCAGCCCGGGAGCTCGTGGGGCGCTCCGCCAGCGTGGGCCTCCTCCTGGCCCCGGGGGTGCGCCGGTACACCCCCTACTTTCTCCTCCTCCTCGAGGCCCTCTCGGAGGCCCTGGCCCAGGATGGCCTCCGGGTGAAGGAGGTGGCCACGGACCCGTATGGGCTTCCCCTGGAGGAGGCCATGGGCTACATCCTCCTGGGCGCCCACGACCACGACCCCCGCCTGGAGGAGCTTAGGCGCTCCGGGCGGCCCTTCGTCCTCCTGGGCGCCTACCCCGGCGTCTTCGCCGTGGCCCCGGACGACGTGGACGGGGGGTACCAGGCCACCCGCCACCTCCTCCAGCTCGGGCACGAGGCGGTGGCCCACCTCACGGGCCACCTCCACCACCAGGCGGGGCGGGAGCGCCTCCTCGGGTACCGCAAGGCCCTGGAGGAAAGGGGCCTCCCCTTTCGTCCCGAGCTCGTCCTGGACGGAGCCTTTGACCCTCTCGCCGCCTACCGGGCGGTGCGCCGGGCCTGGGAGGGGGGCCTGCGGTTCACCGCCCTCTTTGCCGCCTCGGACGAGATGGCCCTGGGGGCCAAGGCGGCCCTCGAGGACCTGGGCCTAAGGGTTCCCTGGGACGTGAGCCTGGTGGGCTACGACGACCTGCCGGAGATCGGGGAAGGCCTCACCACCGTGCACCAGGATATCCCCACCATCGCCCAAGAGGCGGTGGCCTTGCTCAAGGAGGCCCTTTCGGGCGGAGCGCCCGTAGGCAAGCGGGTGCCCGTGCGCCTGGTGGTGCGGGGCACCTCCATGCCAAGGGAGGTGGGAGCCAGGGAAACACGGTAGGTCCGCGGCACTTAGGCTAAGGTGGAGCGAAGCGAAAGGAGGTCGTATGCGTAAGGTAGTCTGGATTCTTCTCGCCCTTTCGGGCCTAGGGGCCCTGGCCCAGACCCAGGTGCGCATCTCGGGCTGGGGTGGAACCGACATCGCCATCGTCAACGGCCTATTGAAGGAAGTGGTTCAGCCTAAGCTGGACAAGGAAGGCATCCGGGTGGTTTACGAGCCCATTGAGGGCGACTACACCCAGTGGCTCTTCAACGCCCTCTCCGCGGGCACGGCTCCGGACCTCTTCTACGTGGACATCTTCTGGTCGGAAAGCCTCTTCGCCACGGGAAAGGTGGAGCCCCTGGACCGCTACTTCTCCAAGCAGGAGGTGGCCGCGTTCCTGCCCAACCTGGTCCAGGGCTTCACCTATGGGGGCAAGCTCTACGGCATCCCCAAGGACTTCAACACCCTGGCCCTGGAGTACAACAAGGACCTCTTTGACGAGGCGGGGGTGAAGTACCCCAACCAGCAGGACACCTGGGAGACCCTTGAGGCCAAGCTCCGCCAGGTGCAGTCCAAGCTGAAGGACGTGGCCGGGCTTTGCGTGGTGGCCGATTTTGCCCGGTTTGGACCCTTCGCCTTCGCCACCGGCTGGAAGCCCTTTGACGAGAAGGGGCAGACGGTGCTGGACCAGAACTTCCGCCGGGCCTTTGAGTGGTACACGGGCCTGGTCAAGCGGGGCGCGGCCCGCTTCGCCCAGGACCTGGGGGAGGGCTGGACGGGGGGATGCTTCGGCGGGGAGAAGGCGGCGGTAGCCCTGGAGGGGGCCTGGATCGCGGGCTTCCTGCGGGACAAGGCGCCCAACCTCAAGTACGGCACCACCTTCCTCCCCCTGGACCCCGTGACCCGGAAGCGGGGCAACTTCGTCTTCACGGTCTCCTGGAGCATGAACGCCGCCAGCAAGAACAAGGAGGCGGCGGCCAAGGTCCTGAAGGCCCTCACCTCGCCTGAGGCCCAGCAATGGGTTCTGGAGCGGGGCCTGGCCATCCCGAGCCGCAAGGCCCTCGCCAACAACCCCTACTTCCAGCGCCCTGGCAAGGAGCCGGAGCTGAACCGCATCGTCTTCCAGGGCTCCTCCGCCCAGGGAGGGGTGGTCTACCCCTTCAAGTTTAGGGGGTATGGCGGCGACTGGATGCGGCCCATCAACGACGCCCTGCTGGCGGTGATCACCGGGCAGAAGGGCGTGGACCAGGCGCTGAAAGACGCCCAGGCCGCCCTGGACCGGCTCACGGGCAGGAAGTAGGAGAAAAGGGGGGGCGGCCCAAGGCCGCCTCCCCTTTTGGGAGCGCCCATGCGCCTAAAAGCCCGTACCCTCGAGGCCCTCTACGCCCTCTTCCTGCTCCTGCCCTTTCTTTTCACCCTTCTCGTCTTCTTCCTTTACGCCTTCCTGCGGGCGGCCTACTTCAGCTTCACCGACTACGACCTCTTCTCCCCGCCCCGCTTCGTGGGGGTGGAAAACTACTTGAGGCTTTTCCGGGAACCCCTTTTCCTCACCGCTTTAAAGCACACCCTGGCCTACAGCCTCGTGGTCACCGCCCTGCAAACCCTTTTCGCCCTGCTCCTGGCCATCGCCCTGAACCGGCCCCTCAAGGGGATCACCGCCTTCCGCACCGTTTACTACCTTCCCTCGGTGATCTCCACGGCGGCGGCGAGCCTCCTCCTCCTCTGGCTCTTCCAGCGCACCGGGCTCGTGAACCAGGGGCTTTCCTTCCTCCTCGCCCACCTCCCCCACCTTCTGTCCCTAGGCCTCCTCTTCCTGGCCTTCCAGGGGGCCCAGGTGGCCTGGGCGCGGCGGAGGGGAGAAGGGGTGGCCTTCTTTGACCCCGCCCTGGCCCTCCTCTCCCTGCCCCTCGCCCTCCTCGCGACCTACGCCCTGGGGCTTTTCGGCGTGATCGGGGCCCAGGAGGTGCGGGTGGAGATCCCCTGGCTCCCCACCACCGCCACCTTTCTCGGCATCCCCTATCCCCTTTGGGCCATCATCCTGATGAACACCTACACCACCATCCCTACCTTCATGGTCCTCTTCCTCGCCGGGCTCAAGGGCATTCCCCAGAGCCTCTACGAGGCCGCGGCCCTGGACGGGGCGAGCCCTTGGGTCATCTTTAGCCGCATCACCGTGCCCCTCCTAAGGCCCGTGCTCTTCCTGGTGGTCACCATGGGCCTGATCGGCACGCTGCAGCTCTTTGACCAGGTGCTCTTCGTGGGGGGCTCGGGCGGGGCGCCCCTCGAGGCGACCATCACCCTGGCCTACTACGTCTACGGCAACGTCTTCCCCTCCGGGGCCGCTCCCCGGGTGGGGTTGGCCTCCGCGGCGGCCCTCTTCCTGGCGGGGCTCACCCTCCTTGTGGTCCTCCTGCAAAGGCGGTTCGGCGTGAGCGAGAGGGGGTGGGCGGGATGAATCCCAAGGAGGCGGCGCGGAGGCGCTGGGCGAGGCTGGCCTGGATCTACGGCCTGCTCCTCGCCTTCGGCGTCTTCTTCGTTGGCCCCTTCCTCATGGGCTTCCTGGCGAGCCTCAAGGCCAACCCCCTGGAGTGGCCCTTCACCCTGAGCTTTGCCCAGGTCCGCCCCAAGAACTGGGCGGCGGCCTTCCGGCTGGGGGGGATGGGAGCGGGGGACCCGTGGCTTGGCGGCATGCGCCCGGGAAGGGAGGTAACCCTGGAGGTGGCCTACTTCTCCCGCGAGGCGGCCCCGCCGGAGCTTGCCGCCACCATCCCCAGGAGGAAGCCGGGGGCGGGCATGGGCGCGGTGTTTGAAAGCCCCTACGCCGCCGACTACGTCCGTCTTACGGGTCCCACCCTTGTGGCCAGGCAGCCCGCCCGGCTGGGGCAGGAGGAGGGGTACGTCTACCGCTACCGGCTCCGGATCGCCTACCCCGGGAAAGGGCCCTACCTGGAGCGGGTCCCCCTGGACCTCGAGGCCCCCCGCGGGGCCCTTCTCGTGGAGGCCACCCTGGACCCCACCCGGTTTGAGCGGCGGGGCCGGGTGGCGAGCTGGGACAACGTGGCCCCAGGGCTTCTCGGCTACGTGTTCCACAACTACGTCCGGGCCTTCCGGGAAACCCGAAGCCTAGAGACGGGGCAGAGCCTCTTCCTGCGCTGGACCCTGAACTCCCTTTTCCTCTCCCTCGTCAAGGTGCTCACCACCTTGGTCTTTGCCTCCATGGCGGGCTACGCCCTAGCGAGGCTTCGCTTCCCGGGCAGGCAGGCCCTCTTCCTCTTCATGCTCTTCAGCATGATGGTCCCCGGCCAGGTGACCTTCATCTCCAACTACCTGGTGCTCAAAGACGGCATCTTCGGCCTCTCCAGGCTCTTCGGGGTGGAGACCCTCCTCAACACCTACGCCGGGCTCATCCTCTCCGGACTGGTGGGGGCGGGCGCCGTCTTCATCATGAAGCAGTTCTTTGAGTCCATCCCAAGGGAAGTGGAGGAAGCGGCCCTCATTGACGGGGCTACCCCCCTCCAGACCCTCTTCCGCATCATCCTGCCCATGTCCACCCCGGCCCTGGGGGCCCTGAGCATCCTCACCTTCCAGGGAACCTGGAACGAGTTCTTCTGGCCCTTCGTGGTCCTCACGAGCCCTAGGGAGATCTACACCCTTCCCCTCGGCCTCCTCTCCTTCCGCAACGCTTACGGCCAGGTGGGGGACTGGGGACTGATCCTGGCCGGGGGGTTTTTCTCCATGGTGCCCGTGCTCATCCTCTTCGCCGCCTTCCAGCGCTACTTCGTGGAGGGGGTGAGCGTGGGCGCGGTGAAGGAGTGAGCCGTGGTCCTTCCCCTCAAAGAAGACGACACCTACCTGGTGCTGAACGAGCGGGGCTTCGCCGAAGGGGGGGCGGAGGGCTTCTACCGCCACGACACCCGCTTCCTCGCCCGCTACCGCCTCCGCCTCCCCGAGGGCTTCGCCCTGCTGCAAAGCCGATCCCCGAGACCCGACCGCCTGGTCCAGGACTGGGCCCGCTTTCAGGGTCCGGATGGGGAGGTCTTCCTGAGGCGCAGCCTGGTCCTGGCCCGGGGAAGGGTTCGGGAGGAGCTCCGCTTCCAAAACCTCGGCCCCACCCCTCTGGAGGTGGCGGTGGGGCTGGAGGTGGTGCCGAGCTTTCAGGACCTTTTCCAGGCCCGGGGCTGGCACGCCTCTACTGGGGAGGTCCCCGGGTTTTCCTACCGCTCCCCGGACGGGGTGGAGCAGCGGGTGGTCCTCTCCCCTCCCCTACCCCCAGAGGGGTACAGGCTCTTCCTCCCGCCCCGGGGGGAGGGGGTGTTGGGGTGGGAGGTGGCCCTTGTAAGCCCCCTCGAGGCGGAGGGGACCCTGCCCAGCTACGAGGCCTTCCTCGCCGCCTTCCCGGAAGGGGAAGGCCGCTTTCGGGAGGCGCTTTCCCAGGCCCTCCTGGACCTGAGGGCCCTCCTCCTCGCCACCCCCGAAGGCCCCGTGCCCGCCGCGGGCATCCCCTGGTTCGTGGCGCCCTTCGGGCGGGACAGCCTCCTCACCGCCTTCATGCTCCTTCCCTGGGGGAAGGAGGTGGCGAGGAGCGTCCTCCGCTACCTGGCCAAAAGGCAGGGCGCGGTGTGGGATCCCTTCCGCGAAGAGGAGCCCGGGAAGATCCTCCACGAGGTGCGCCTGGGGGAGCTCTCCCGCCTGGGCAGGGTACCCTTTGCCCGCTACTACGGCACCGTGGACGCCACCCCCCTCTTCCTGCTCCTTTTGGGCCGGTACCTGGACCTCACCGGGGACCTTGCCCTGGTGCGGGAGCTTAGGCCCAACTGGGAGGCGGCCCTGGCCTGGATGGAGGCCGCCGACCTGGACGGGGACGGCCTTTTGGAGTTCGCCCCCTCAGGCGGGGGGCTCAGCGTGCAGTCCTGGAAGGACTCCCACGACTCCATGAGCCATAGGGACGGCCGCCTGGCCGAACCTCCCCTGGCGGTGAGCGAGGTGCAGGGGTACGCCTACGCCGCCCACCTGGCGGCCAGCACCTTCTACCGGGCCTTTGGGGAGGAGGAGAAGGCCAGGAGGCACCAGCGCCTGGGGGAGGAGCTCTTCCGCCTCATCCAGGAGCGGTTCTTCCTGGAGGACCTCGGGACCTACGCCCTGGCCTTGGACCGGAGGAAAGAGCCCCTAAGGGTCAAGGCCTCCGATGCCGGGCACCTCCTCTGGGCAGGGGCCGTTCCCGAGGAAAGGGTGGACGAGCTCCTAAAGACCCTCTTCTCCGAGGAGATGTGGACGGGCTGGGGCCTGCGCACCCTGGGCGCGAAGGAGGCCCGGTACAACCCCCTTTCCTACCACAACGGCTCCGTCTGGCCCCACGACACCGCCCTCTTCGCCGGGGGGCTTTTCCGGTACGGCCGGAAGGCCGAGGGGCGCCGGGTGGCCGAGGCCCTTTTAGACCTCGCCCTCTCCCAGCCCGACCTCCGCCTCCCCGAGCTCGTGGGGGGGTTTCCCCGGGAGGAGGGCCTCCCCCCCGTCCCCTACCCCGTGGCCTGCCGGCCCCAGGCCTGGGACGCGGGGGCGGTGGTCTACCTCTACGCCCTCTCCCAAGGAGTCAGGTCCTGGTGAGGGCTCAGGCCAGGTGGTTGAGGGGTCCGTGGCCCCGGCCCAGGGAGGGGGCGGTCCTTAGCGCCCGGGTGAGGTAGGCCTTGGCCCCGGCCACCGCCTCCTCCAAGGGCCTCCCCAAGGCGAGGAGGGCGGCGATGGCGGCGGAAAGGGTACAGCCCGTGCCGTGGGTGTTCCGGGTCCGCACCCTGGGGGCGGAGAACCGCCGAACGCCCTCCTGGGTGGCGAGGAGATCTACCGCCTCTTCCCCCTCCAGGTGCCCCCCCTTAAGGAGGATGGCCTGAGGCCCGAGGGCAAGGAGGTCCCAGGCCGCCTCCTCGGCCTCCTCTAGGGTGCGGATGGGCCTACCCAGAAGGGCCTCGGCCTCGAGGCGGTTCGGGGTGACGAGGGCCGCCAAGGGGAAAAGCCTCTCCTTGAGGGCGGCCACCGCCTCCGGGGTGAGGAGCGGGTCCCCGCTTTTCGCCACCATCACCGGGTCCACCACCAAAGGCTGGAGGCCGAAGCGGACCACCGCCTCCGCCACCCTCTCCACGATGGCCGCCTCCCCCAAGGCCCCGGTCTTGGCGGCGTGGACGGGAAGGTCCTGGGCCACGCTCGCGATCTGGGCATAGACCAGGTCTGGGGGAAGAAGGTGCACCCTTTGCACCCCTAGGGTGTTCTGGGCGGTGACCAGGGTGAGGGCGCTCGCCCCGTAGACCCCAAAGCGGCTAAAGACCTTCAGGTCCGCCTGCACCCCCGCCCCGCCCCCTGAGTCGGAGCCTGCGATCGTCAGGGCTACCCTCATGCTTTTCCCTCATTCCTGCGCTTCATCAGGCTTTTTACCGGGTGGTATCATGCGTCTTCCAAGGGCCGCCCCCGGGTTTCCACCCCGACCCCGTAGGCGAAAAGGCCCGCAAGAAGGAGGAGCCCCCCGTGGAGGGCCAGGACCCCACCGGGACCCATGAGGGGAAGGAAGGCCCCGGTGGCGTAGGGGGCGAGGATCCCCCCCACCCGGCCCACCGCCGCCGCCAACCCTGCCCCGCTGCCCCTCAAGGCCGTGGGGAAGAGCTCCGGGGTGTAGGCGTAGATGGCCCCCCAGGCCCCCAGGTTGAAGAAGGAGAGGAGGCTCCCGTAGAGGAGCACCTCATGGGGGCTTCCCGCCCGGGAGAGCAGGTAGGCGAAGAGGGCGGAAAGGCAAAGAAAGCCCACGAGGACGGGCCTTCGCCCCAGGCGCTCCACCAAGAAGGCCGCCATCAGGTACCCCGGCACCTGGGCTAGGGTAATGAGAAGGACGTACTCCAGGGAGCGTACCAGGCCGTACCCCTGGGCCACGAGGAGGGAGGGGAGCCAGATGAAGGCCCCGTAGTACCCGGCGTTCAGGGCGAACCAGGCGAGGGCGAGGAAGAGGGTGCGCCGTAGGAGGGGGGGGCGGAAGAGGGCGGCGTAGGGGAGGGGACGCGGGGTGGGCTCGGGGAGGGGCTGGGGAAGGGGCCCGCGGAAGGCCCCCTCCCAGGCCTGGACCAGGGCCTCCGCCTCCTCCACCCGTCCCCGGGCCACGAGCCAACGGGGGGACTCGGGGAGGGAAAGCCTCAGGTAGGCGGCGTAGAGGGCGGGAAGCGCCCCGGCCAAAAAGGCCGCCCGCCAGCCCAAGGAGGGCACCAGGAGGTAGCCCATGAGGGCGGCCAGGAGCCACCCCACCGCCCAGAAGGCCTCGAGGAGGACCACCATCCGGCCCCTCTGGGCCTTTGGGCTAAACTCCCCCATGAGGCTTGCCGCCACGGGGAGCTCCGCCCCCAGGCCCAAGCCGGTGAGGAAGCGGAAGAAGAAGACCCAGGGGAGGCTTGGGGCCAGGGCGGTGAGGAGGCTTCCCACCCCTGCGAGGAAGAGGCTGTACCCCACCACCGCCTTCCGGCCCAAGCGGTCCGCAAGCCGCCCTCCAAAGGCCGCTCCCAAGAGCATCCCCAGAAGCCCCGCGCTTCCCAAAAGCCCCGCCTCCTTAGGGCCCAGGCTGAACTCCCGGGAGAGGGCGGGCAGGGTGAAGCCGATGAGGCCCACGTCCATGGCGTCCAGGGCCCAGCCCAGGCCGAGGAGGAAGAGGAGCCTAAGGTGGGGCCTCCCCAGGGGCAGGCGGTCCAAGCGGGCAATGGGGTCCATGGCTCTAGGTTACGGGAAGCTCCATGCGCGCCCTTCCCTTGAGGACTGCCTCTACCAGGTTCATGGGGCAGAAGGGGCCGCACATGCTGCAGGCCTTGGTCTTGGAACCCCGTTCCTCCTTGAGGCGCCTCGCCTCCTCCGGGTAAAGGGCAAGGGCGAACTGCCCCTCCCAGTCCAGAAGGTAGCGGGCCTTGGACATCCTCCGGTTTCTCTCTAGGGCCCCCTTGTTCCCCCGGGCCACGTCGGCGGCGTGGGCGGCGATCTTGAAGGCGATCACCCCTTGCTTCACGTGCTCGGGCGTGGGCAGGCCCAGGTGCTCCGCCGGGGTCAGGTAGCAGAGCATGTCCGCCCCCATCCAGCCCGCCAAGGCCCCTCCGATGGCCCCGGCGATGTGGTCAAACCCGGCGGCGGTGTCCACAGGCAGCATCCCCAGGATGTAGAAGGGCGCATGGCCGGTGAGCTTCTTCTGGATCTGGACGTTGGTGGCCACCTCGTTCAAGGGGATGTGCCCGGGGCCCTCCACCATGGCCTGGACCCCGGCCCGCCGGGCCCGCTCCACCAGTTCCCCGATGGTGAGAAGCTCGGCGATCTGGGCCCGGTCGGTGCTGTCGGCGAGGGAGCCAGGGCGGAGGCCATCCCCCAAGGAGAGGGTCATGTCGTAGGTGCGGGCGATGGAGAGGAGGTCATCAAAGCGGGCGTAGAGAGGGTTCTCCTCCCCCCGGTGCAGCATCCAGGCAGCCATGAGCCCCCCGCCCCGGCTCACGATCCCCGTGGTGCGGGGGGTATGCCGGTAGATCTCCAGGTTTTTGAGGGTCACCCCCGCGTGGACGGTGATGTAGTCCACCCCCTCCTTGCCGTGCTCCTCAATGACCTGGAGGAGCTCGTCGGCGGACATGTCAAAGAAGTTCTTGCGCTTGGCCGCCCTAAACTCCGCCTCATAGATGGGCACGGTACCCAAGGGAACGGTGGCCACCTCGAGGATCCGCCTGCGGATCCCCTTCAGGTCCCCCCCGGTGGAGAGGTCCATAACCGTGTCTGCCCCGTACTGGATAGCCACCCGGGCCTTCTCCACCTCCTCCTCCACGTCCACGTAATCGTAGGAGGTGCCCAGGTTGGCGTTCACCTTGACGGAAAGCCCCTCCCCGATCCCCTTGAAGTCGGTGAGGGTCGTGTGGTTCGGGTTCCGCGGGATCACGATGCGGCCCGCCGCCACCCCTTCTCGGACAAACTCGGGCGAGACCCCCTCCTGCTCCGCCACGTAGGCCATCTCCTCGGTGATCTTCCCTTTCCTTGCCGCCTCAAGCTGCGTCATCGGCCACCCCCAAAAGCTCTAGGAGCCTTTTCGCCGTCCAGGGCGCGAGGAGGACGCCGTTCCTCCCGTGCCCCACCGCCGCGTAGATCCCCTCCTCCACCTCGCCCACGAAGAGCTCGCCCACGGGTCTATACCCCCAGACCGTCCCTAAAACCCCCGCCCCCTCCAGGGAAGGGAAGCGCTCGTGGGCGTAGTCGGCAAGCCAACGAAGGCCGAAAAGGTCCACTCCTTCCTTCCACCCTTCCCTCGCCGTGGCCCCCACGTAGACCCCGCCCTCCCGGGGAAGGACGTACCCCTCCCCGGCGAAGAGGGGGCCCGGGGGGGCCTCCCCCCTAAGGAGAAGCGCCTCCCCCTTGAGGGGCCGCACCTTGAGGCCAAACCTCCCTCCCCAGGCCCCCACCGCGAGGAGGATGCGGCGGGCCTCCACCTCCTCCCCGCCTAGAAGAAGCCTGCCTTGGGCCACCCCCTCCACCTCGGCCCGCCGGTACACCCCTCCTAGCGCCTGGAAGACCTCCAAGAGCGCCTCCCGGAGCCTCCTGGGGTGGACGTACCCCCCGGGAAAGCGCCTCGCGCCTAAGGCCCCCCGGACCGGGTAAGGAACAGGCGCCTCCGCCACCCACCCCTCCTTCTCCCCAGGGCTTAGGGCCGCCACCCAGGCGCCGGAAAACCCCGCCTCCACCTCGTAGCCCCTTTCCTTGAGCTCGGCGAGGAGCTCGGGGTAGCGGGCGAGGCCGTATAGCCCCGCCTCCAGAAGCCCCCCGCTAAGCCCCTCCGGGTGAGGGGCGAGCATCCCCGCGCTCGCCCGGGTGGCCGCCCCGGGCTTCTCCGCGTCCAAAAGAAGGACGGGAACCCCCCGTTTGGCAAGCTCGTAGGCGGCGAGGGCCCCGATGACCCCCCCGCCCACCACGGCCACCTCCACCCGCATGGTTCCTCCCCTATTGGGGCCCAGCCAGGGGCACGCCCTCCACCGGGCTGGAGGGGCTCGCCGCCTCCCTGGGCCGCATGGGCCCCGCGAGGTAAGCCTTCCTCCCCGCCGCCACCGCAAGCCGGAAGGCCTCGGCCATGGCGGGGGGGTCCTGGGCCTCGGCGATGGCGGTGTTCACCAAGACGGCGTCCAGACCGAGCTCCATCACCTCCGCTGCGTGGGAGGGAAGGCCAAGCCCCGCGTCCACCACCACCGGGGGAAGGGCGGCCCGCTCCCGGGCAAAGAGCTCCAAAAGGGCCCTTGTCCTCACCCCCCAGCCCGAACCGATGGGGGCGGCGAGGGGCATGACCGTGGCCGTGCCCAGGGCGGCGAGCCTTTTGGCCAGCACCAGGTCCGGCCCCATGTAGGGGAGGACGAGGAAGCCTTCCTCCAAAAGGTGCTCCGCCGCCCTTAGGGTCTCCACGGGGTCGGGGAGGAGGTAGGTGGGGTCGGGGATGACCTCCAACTTCACCCACCTTTCCCCGGTGAGGAGGCGGCCCAACCGGGCGAGCCTCACCGCCTCTTCTGCCGTTTTTGCCCCCGCCGTATTGGGCAGAAGCCTCACCCCGGCCAAGGCCTCCAGAAGCCCCACGTGCCCCGGGGCCTTAAGCTCCACCCGCCTTATGGAAACCGTCACCACCTCGGCCCCCGCGGCAGCGATGGCCTCCCGCATTGCCCCGAAGTCCTTGAACTTCCCGGACCCCAGGAGGAGGCGGCTTTTAAGCTCTACGTCCCCCACCTTCCAGGCGTCCATCTAGCCTCCTTGCATCAGGGCCACCACCTCCACCACGTCCCCGTCCCTAAGCACCCGGTCCGGGGCCTCGAGGCCCAAAAAGGCCTCCTCGTTGAGGAGGACGGCGACCCGCTCAAGCTCCACGCCCAGCGCCTCCAAGACCTCCCTCAGGTTCTTCCCCTCCAGGGGCTTGGGCTCGCCGTTAAGCCACACCATAGAGCCTTTCCCTGAAGGCCCGGGCCGCCCGCTCGGGGTCAGGGGCGTCCAGGATGGCCCGAACCACCACCACCCGCCGCGCCCCAGCCTTTAGGACCTGGTCCAGGTTGTCCAGGTCAATCCCCCCGATGGCGTACCAGGGCCTCTCCCCCAGGTGTTCCGCCGCCCAGCGCACGTAGGCAAGGCCCGCCGCCTTCCGGCCGGGCTTGGTGGGGGTCTCCCACACCGGCCCCACGGAAAGGTAGTCCGCCCCCTCCTCCCGGGCCCTTAGGGCCTGTTCAGGGGCATGGGTGGAGCGCCCCACCAGGCCCTGGAAGAAGCGGCGGGCCTCGAGGGGGGTGAGGTCCCCCTGCCCCAGGTGCACCCCATCTGCCCCCAAAAGGGCCGCCAGGTCCGGCCGGTCATTCAAGACAAAGGGGACCCCATAGCGCCGGGCCAGGGCCAGCATCCGCTCGCCCAGCTCCAGGGTGGGCCGCGCCTCCCAGTCCTTGGCCCTTAGCTGCAGGACCTCCACGCCCCCCGCCAGAGCCCTTTCCGCGCGGTCCAAAAGCTCTTTCCAGGACCAACCGGGCCTCGGGGTCACCACCAGGTAAAGCCTTCCGAGCAAGCTTCCACCCCCTTCAGGCGGGTGGGAAAGGCCCACGCGGCCCAAAGGAGGTTGGGTTTTGGGGGATCAGGGTCTTCCGCATAGGCTTCCCTCCGCCGGCATTACCCGGATCAGGTTCCAAGGGTTGCTGGGACCACCCAGCTCTCAGCCCCTCCATTGGGGCACCCCCAGCCTGCCCCCTCACTGTAGCACATCCGGGGGCCAAGAGGGGAGGCTACCTTACCCACCCGGGCTTGGGCTTTGGCGGGGCCTGAAGGGGTCCGCCCAGGGGAGGGAGCGGCCCTGCCTCCTCCCCCCGGCCGCCTTCGGGATCGGCCTCGAGGTGGGCTTCGCCTCGGCAGGGGCTGGGGCCCTGGGCACGCTCCTCCTCCTTTACGCCACCAGGCTTTCCCCCCAGAAGGTGGTGGGCACCGACCTCCTCTTCGGCCTCGTCCTCGCCCTGGTGGGGGGCGGGGTCCACCTCTACTTCGGCCAGCTGGACCCAGGCCTCCTCCTGGCCCTGGCCTCGGAAGGCAGGCCCCCGTGGTCCTCCACGACCGGCTGGTGGACGCGAGGGTGCTGGACCTGGTCCAGGGGGAGAGGGTCTACGTGGGCAAGGAGGAGGGGGAAAGCCAACCCACCGCGGTGGCCGAGGGCTTCGCCGTGGTCTTGGGGGTCCTGGAGGGCGGGGGATGGCCTGACCTCGCCCCCTACGCCAGGGGGCCCACCCTGGTGGTCCTCATGGGGGTGAAGCGGCGGGCCTGGATCGCAAAGGAGCTTCTTCGGCTGGGCCGAAGCCCCTCGGAGCCCACCCTCTTCGCCGAGCGGGCCACCACCCCGGAGGAGAGGCGGGTCCTGGCCCCCTTGGGGGAGGTGGCCCAGGACAAGGTGGCCGTGGCCTCCCCCGCGGTCTGGATCATCGGGGAGGTGGTCCGGGTCCTCGAGGGGGGCCGGCAGCCTGGCCCTCGCGGAGGTCTAGGATGGCGGAGGCGCTTCCCGTTCCAGACCCGCAACGCCCCCCACCGGGCCCACGAGTACCTGATACGGCTCGGCCTGGAGCTCGCGGACGGGGTCCTGGTCCACCCCATCCTCGGGGCCAAGAAGCAGGACGACTTCCCCACGGGGGTCATCCTCGAGGCCTACCAGGCGTTGATCGGCCACTTCCTCCCCGAGGAGCGGGTGGCTCTCTTCGGCCTCGCCACCCCCATGCGCTACTCCGGGCCCAAGGAGGCGGTCTTCCACGCCCTGGTGCGGAAGAACTTCGGGGCTACCCACTTCCTGGTGGGCCGGGACCACGCCGGGGTGGGGAACTTCTACGACCCCTACGCCGCCCACCGCATCTTTGACCGGCTTCCCCCCTTGGGGATTGAGATCCTCAAGGTGGGATCGGTCTTCCACTGCTCCTTGTGCGGCGGCATCGCCTCGGAGAGGACCTGCCCCGAGGGGCACCGGGACAAGCGCCTTTCCATCAGCATGACCCAGGTGCGGACCCTCCTTAGGGAGGGGAAGGCCCCGCCTTTGGAGCTCGTCCGGCCAGAGCTGGTCCCCATTCTCAGGAAGGGGGTCCGCTAAGCGCTCCCCCTTCCGCCGAGCGCAAGAGGCGCTCCGCCGCCCCTGGGGAGGCGGGCAGGTAGAGGTGGACGAAGCTCGCGAGAACCCGCCCGTCGGTATACCCCTCCACCTCCTCCCCGCCCAGGCGGCGCCAGGCGGGGCTTGGGGAGGGGGGAAGGCGGGCGTAGTGGAACTCATGCCCCTTGAGGCGGTCCCCCTTTCGGGCCACGGGGTTATCCCGCAAGGCCTCCACCTCCCGGTAGCCCAAGACGGGCCTCTCCGCCATGCGGGCCTCCCCTGGGACGAGCCCCACCATGGGGAAAAAGCGCTCCCCCACCCAAAGTCCCCGGGAGAGGTACATATACCCCCCGCACTCGGCTACGATGGGCCCGGGAAAGCGGCGGATGGCCTCCCTCAGGGCGCGGTTTTCCGAAAGCCTCTCGGCATAGAGCTCTGGGTACCCGCCTCCTAGGAGGAGGGCGTGGGCCTCGGGAAGGGCTTCGTCCTCGAGGGGGCTCACGGGCACAAGTTCTGCGCCTAGGGCCTCGAGGAGCTCCAGGGCCTCTGGGTAGTAGAAGGCGAAGGCCCGGTCCCAGGCGTAGGCGAGCCGGACCCTCGGGGGGCGCCTTTCGGGCAGAAAGGGCGGGGCCTCGGGGAGGGGTGGGGCCGAGGCGGCAAGCTCAAGGACCCTCGGGAGGTCCACCCGGAAGGCCCGGCGGAGGGCCTCTAGGGGGGGCTTAGCCTCCCCGGCGAGGACCAGGCCCAGGTGGCGCTCGGGGAGGGCGAGGGCCGGGTCTTCCGGGAGCCAGCCGAGGAGGGGCAGGCCCACAGCCTCGAGGGCCTCCTTCAGGATCCCCGCGTGGCGCTCCGAGCCCACCCGGTTGGCCAAGACCCCCACCACCCGCACCCCGGGGTGGAAGTCGCGGAAGCCCAGGGCGAGGGGGGCGATGGAGCCCGCCATCCCCTTGGCGTCCACCACCAGGGCGACCGGGGCCTTTAGGAGCCTCGCCACCTGGGCGGTAGACCCCACCTCCCCCAGCGGGTCCTTCCCGTCAAAAAGGCCCATCACCCCCTCAATAAGGGCGAACTCCGCCCCCCTTGCCCCATGGCGGAAGAGGGAAAGAAGGCCCTTTTCGTCCAGGAAGAAGCCATCCAGGTGGTAAGGCCTCCTCCCCGAGGCGGCCTCGAGGTGGGTGGGGTCAATGTAGTCGGGCCCCACCTTGAAGGGCTGAACCTTTAGGCCGCGCTCCCTTAAGGCGAGCAGGAGGGCAAGGGCAAGGGTGGTCTTTCCCGAGCCGGAGTGGGGGGCGGCGAGGAGGAGGCGCATCAGTGCTCTATCCCCCTTTGGGCCGGGACCCCCTGGTCAAAGGCGTGCTTCACCTTGCGCATCTCCGTCACCGTGTCGGCAAGGGCCAAAAGCGCCTCCGGGGCGCCCCGGCCCGTCACCGCCACGTGCACGTGGCGGGGCCTCGCTTTTAGGGCCTCCAGGAACTCCTCCAGGGGGATCCAGCCGTAGCGCAGGGGATAGGTGGCCTCGTCCAGGACCACGAGGTCGTAGGCTCCCGAAAGGATGGCCTCCTTCGCCCGCGCCCACCCCTCCCGGGCGAGGTCGGCCGAGTACGCGAGGTCCCGGCTCTTCCAGGTGAACCCGTCCCCTAGCCCCTCTATGGGGACGCCGAGCAAGGCAAAGGCCCGGTGCTCTCCGAAGCGCGCGGTCGCGTGCTTAATGAACTGGAAAATCCGCACCTTCAACCCTCGCCCGTGGGCCCTTAGGGCTAGGCCAAAGGCGGCGGTGCTTTTCCCCTTCCCGTCCCCGGTGTACACCAGGAGGAGTCCCCGCCTTTCCTCCCTGGGCTTCTCGTAGGGCTTCAGCCGCCTAGGCTCCTCCACAGGGCATAGCCTAGCAGGCTGCAAAGCTCCGCGAGGGCGATCATGGCCCCGAGGACATCCCCGTTCAAGCCCCCAAGGCGCGCCACGGAAAGCCCTGCTACCCCCCAGGCGGCCAGGAGGGCAAGGAGGGCGGGGAGGGGATAGAGGAGGAGGAAGGGCAGGGCGAGGAGGAAGGGTGGCAGGAGAGGCCCCCCGCGCACCAGCCCCGCCATCCCCGGGTGGAGGAGGGGGTAGCGGTTCAGGAAGGGCAGGAGGGCAAACCGGGCCCACCCGGGGAAGAGGAGGAGGAAAAGGGGGTCAGGGACCAGGGCCAGCGCCTGCCAAAGGAGGAGGAGGTAGACCCCACCTACCCCAAAGGCGAAGCCCCCCAGGTGGGGGTCCTTGAGGATGCGGAGGCGCTCCTCCCGGGGCCTCGCCCCTAAGAGGGCGTCTGCCAGGTCCAGAAGGCCGTCCAGGTGCAAGAACCCCGTGAGGCCAAGGAGAAAGGCCACCTTTAGGGCGGCAAGGAGGCCTGCAGGAAGCGGGAGAAGGGCGAGAAGGGCCAGGGGAAGCCCGAGAAGGTAGCCCACCAAAGGGAAGAAGGGGACGCTCTTCCGGTAGTCCCCCTCCTCCTTGGGGGCAAGGGGCAAAAGGGTGAGGAGGGCAAGGGCGAGGCGGAAGGCCCTCACGTTCCCCCGGAAACGCCCGCCTCCTCAAAGGTGGCCATGTGGAGGATGCGGGCCGCGGCCCTGAGGAGGGGCATGGCGAGGACCGCCCCCGTCCCCTCCCCCAGGGCGAGGTCCAGGTCAAGGAGGGGCCTGAGGTCCAAAGCCTCCAGCTGGCGGCGGTGCCCGGGCTCCCGGGAGAGGTGGCCGGCGAAGAAGTGTTCCCGGATTCCCGGGGCGAGCTTCCAGGCGAGCAAGGCCCCGCTCGTTACGGGAAAGCCGTCCAGCACCAGGGGAAGCCCGGCCTCATAGCCCTCCAGGTAGACCCCGGCAATGGCGATTAGCTCAAGCCCCCCCACCAGGGCGGCCACCTCGAGGGGCCCCATGCCGGGGCGGAGGCGGGCGAGGGCCCGGGCCACCGCCTGGCGCTTCCGCCTCAGGCCCTCCTCCCCCACCCCCGTTCCCCGGCCCACCACGGCCTCGGGGGGAAGCCCGAGGAGGGCAGCGGTAAGGGCGGCCGCCGCCGTGGTGTTGCCGATGCCCATGTCCCCGGCGGCGAGGAGGGTGGCGCCCGCGGCGATGGCCCGCCTCGCTGCCTCGCGGCCTGCCTGGAGGGCCCTTTCCACCTCCTCCAGGCTCATGGCAGGGCCTTGGGCGAGGTTACCCGTCCCCTCCCGCACCTTGCGCTTGAGAAGCCGCGGGTGGTCGGGGAGTTCTCCCTTCACCCCCACGTCCAGGACGTACACCTCGCAGTCGGCCACCCGGGCAAACTGGTTGATGGCGGCACCTCCCCGGAGAAAGTTGAGCACCATCTGCCGGGTGACCTCCTGGGGGTAGGCCGAGACCCCCTCGGCCACCACCCCGTGGTCCGCGGCGGCCACCACCACCGCCCCCCGCCCAAGCTCCGGCTTCACCCGCCCCTGGAGGGCGGCGAGGCGCAGGGCCACCTCCTCCAGGAAGCCCAGGGAACGGGGCGGTTTGGTGAGTTGGTCCACCCTTCGCCTCGCGGCCTCCAAAACCTTCGCCTGGGAAGCCTCGGACCCTTCGCCTGCCATGGGCGCATTGTACCGGGAAGGAGCCCCTTGGAGAAAACCGCCTCCTCGGGTAGGCTTGGGCCATGAAGGCCTGGGTGCAAAGGGCCCTGGGTGGGCCTTTGGTCCTAGAGGAAATCCCCGAACCCACCCCCGGCGAAGGGGAGGTCCTCCTGGAGGTGGAGGCGGTGGGCCTCAACTTCGCCGACCACCTGGTGCGCCTCGGGGCCTACCTTACCCGCCCCCGGCCCCCCTTCGTCCCGGGGATGGAGGTGGTGGGGGTCTGGGAAGGGCGGCGCTACGCCGCCTTGGTGGGCCTAGGAGGGCTTGCGGAAAAGGTGGCCGTGCCCCGGGAGGCCCTCCTTCCCGTCCCCGAGGGCCTGGGCCCGGAGGAGGCCGCCGCCTACCCCGTCTCCTTCCTCACCGCCTACCTGGCCCTGAAGAGGGCCCAGGCCAGGCCCGGGGAAAGGGTCCTGGTCCAGGCGGCGGCCGGGGCCTTGGGGACGGCGGCGGTCCAGGTGGCCCGCGCCTTGGGCCTCCGGGTCCTGGCGGCGGCCTCGAGGGCGGAAAAGCTGGCCCTTCCCCTGGCCCTGGGGGCGGAGGAGGCCGCTACCTATCCCGAGGTACCGGAGAAGGCCAAGGCCTGGGGTGGGCTGGACCTTGTGCTGGAGGTGCGGGGCAAGGAGGTGGAGGAAAGCCTCGGCCTCCTCGCCCACGGGGGAAGGCTCGTTTACATCGGCGCAGCCGAGGGGGAGGTAGCCCCCATCCCCCCCTTGCGCCTGATGCGGCGGAACCTTGCGGTGCTGGGCTTCTGGCTCACCCCCCTCCTCCAGGACCGGGCCCTGGTGGAGGAGGCCCTACGCTTCCTCCTCCCGCGGCTAGGTCAGGAGCTTAAGCCGGTGGTGGGCCGGGTCTTCCCCTTCCGCGAGGCCGAAGCGGCCTTCGGGGCCCTCCTGGACCGGGGGCACACGGGTAAGGTGGTGGTGCGGCGCTGATGGAGCTCTGGCTCGTCCGCCACGGGGAGACCCTATGGAACCGGGAAGGGAGGCTCCTCGGCTGGACCGATCTCCCCTTGAGCGCCACCGGGGAGGCCCAGGCCCGGGCCCTGAAGGGCCTCCTCCCTGCCCTCCCCGCCCACAGCTCCGACCTCAGGCGGGCCCTGAGGACGGCGGCCCTCGCCGGCTTTTGCCCCCGGGCCACCCCGGCCCTGAGGGAGATCCACTTTGGGGCCCTGGAGGGCGCCCTCTGGGAAGGGCTAGACCCTGCCCAGAAGGAGGCCCTCCTGCGCTTTGAGGGATTCCACGCTCCGGATGGGGAAAGCTTGGATGCTTTTCAGGAGAGAGTCCTCCGCTTCCTCGAGGGGCTCAAGGCCCCCTCCCTCCTCTTCACCCACGGAGGGGTGATCCGGGCGGTCCTCCGCGCCCTGGGGGAGGATGGCCTCGTCCCTCCGGGAAGCGTGGTGGTGGTGGACTGGCCCCGCCGGGTGGTGGAGCGGATCCACCCTAGCCCACCCGAACCCCCAGCCTCCTAGCGATGGCCTTGAGGGCCGCCTCCGCATGGGCCCGGCCGTTCTCAATGAAGACCGAGCGGGTGTCGGGGCCGAAGGCGCAGGAGCCGATGGCGAAAAGGCCGGGGATGGAGGTCTCCCACTCGGGCGAGAGGCGGGGCCTCTCCCCCTCGTAGGCCACGCCCGCCTCCCTGAGGAGACCGTCTTCCGCACGGTAGCCGATCTGGACCAGGACGAAGTCGGCAGGCAAAAACTCCCTTCCCCAGGGGCGCTTGAGCCAAAGTCCCTCCTCGGTGATGGCCTCCACCACCGCCTCCATCACCGCCTGGATGGCCCCTTCCTTCACCCGGTTTTCAAAGTCGGGCAAAAGCCAGTACTTCACCGAAGGGCGCACCCGCGCTCCCCGGTGGACCAGGCTGACCTGGGCCCCGGCGCGGAAGAGGTCTAGCGCCGCCTCCACGGCGGAGTTGCTCCCCCCCACCACCGCCACCTTCCGCCCGAAGAAGGCCGCGGCCTCCTCGTAGCGGTGAAGCACGTGGGGCAATTCCTCCCCGGGCACCCCCAGGCGGTTCGGCCGGCCGAAGTAGCCCGTGGCCACCACCAAGTACCGGGCCTGGAAGACCTCCTCTCCCCTAAGGCCCCTGGCCAGGACGCGGAAGCCCCCCTCCTGGCCCTCCAGGCGCACCGCCTCCGTATAGGTCCGCACCCTTAGCCCCTCCCTCTCCGCCACCCGCTGGTAGTAGAGGAGGGCCTCCTTCCGGGTGGGCTTGGGCCCCTGGGAGACCAAGGGGTGGCCGCCGATCTCCAGGTTCCTCCCCTCGGAGAAGAAGACGAGGTCGCGGGGGAAGCGGTAGAGGGTCTCGGCCACCGTGCCCCTTTCCAGCACCAGGTGGGAAAGGCCGAGCCGCTTGGCGAAGAGGGCGGCCGCCAGGCCCACCGGGCCCGCCCCCACCACGAGCACGTCCACCATGCCTTCAAGTCTACGGGAAACGGGAAGCTGTAGACTCCTACCCGTGGAGTGGCTCACCAATCCCGAGATCTGGCTGGCCTTCCTCACCCTGACGGTCCTCGAGGTGGTCCTGGGCGTGGACAACGTGATCTTCATCAGCATCCTGGCCTCCAAGCTCCCCAAGGAGGAGCAGGAGCGGGCCCGGGTGATGGGGCTGACCTTGGCGGCGGTGACCCGGATCCTCTTCCTCCTCTCCATCGCCTGGATCCTGGCCCTTAAAAAGCCCCTCTTCGCCCTCTTAGGCCACGAGGTCACGGGGAAGGACCTGGTGCTGGTGGCGGGGGGGCTTTTCCTCCTCTACAAGTCGGTGAAGGAGATCCACGAGAGGCTCGAGGGGGAGCCAGGCCATGCGGCCAAGCGGGTGGCCCCGAGCTTCTTTAGCGTCATCGCCCAGGTGCTCCTTCTGGACGTGGTCTTTTCCATAGACTCGGTGATCACCGCCGTGGGCCTCACCCCCCACGTGCCGGTCATGGTGGCGGCCATCCTCACCTCCGTAGGGGTGATGCTCCTCGCCTCGCGGGGCATCTACGCCTTCGTGAACCGCCACCCCACGGTGAAGATGCTGGCCCTTTCCTTCCTCCTCCTCATCGGCTTCACCCTGGTGGCGGAGGGCACGGGGGTGCACATCCCCAAGGGCTACGTCTACTTCGCCATGGGCTTTGCCGTCTTCGTGGAGTGGCTGAACCTCCGGGCCGGGCTCCGGGGCAAGCCGGTGAGGCTCCACGACCCCTACGAGGAGGAGTAGCCCCGGCTTAAGAGCCCTCCGGGCCTCAAGAAGGCTCGGGTAGAATCGGGCTCGGAGGTGGACGATGGACTACCGGATAGAGCGGGACACCATGGGGGAGGTCAAGGTTCCGGCGGACCGGTACTGGGGGGCCCAGACCCAGCGCTCTCTAGAGCACTTCCGGATAGGGGCCTGGCGCTTCCGCATGCCCCTCGAGGTCATCCGCGCTTACGGGATGCTGAAGAAGGCGGCGGCCAGAGCCAACCTCGAGCTGGGGGAGCTTCCCGAGGAGATCGCAAGGGCCATCCTCCAGGCGGCGGAGGAGGTGGTCCAGGGCAAGCTGGACGACCACTTCCCCCTGGTGGTCTTCCAGACCGGAAGCGGGACCCAGACGAACATGAACGTGAACGAGGTCATCGCCAACCGGGCCTCGGAGATCCTCGGAAAGCCCCTGGGGAGCAAGTACGTCCACCCCAACGACCACGTCAACCGGGGGCAGAGCTCCAACGACACCTTCCCCACCGCCATGTACGTGGCCGTGGCCCTGGCCCTCCACCAGAGGCTCTACCCCGCGGCGGAGGCCCTGATCCGGACCTTTGAGGAGAAGGCCCGGGCCTTTGACGACATCGTCAAGATCGGTCGCACCCACCTCATGGACGCCGTGCCCATCACCTTGGGCCAGGAGGTGGGAAGCTGGGCCGCCCAGCTCAGGAACACCCTGGCCATGGTGAAGGAGGCGGAAAAGGGCCTCTACCACCTCGCCATCGGGGGCACGGCGGTGGGCACGGGCTTAAACGCCCACCCCCGCTTCGGGGAGCTGGTGGCCAAGTACCTCGCGGAGGAAACGGGCCTTCCCTTCCGGGTGGCGGAGAACCGCTTCGCCGCCTTGGCCGCCCATGACGAGCTGGTCTTTGTCATGGGGGCCCTCCGGACCCTGGCCGGCGCCCTCATGAAGATCGGCAACGACGTCCGCTGGCTGGCCTCAGGGCCCTATGGGGGGATCGGGGAGATCTTCATCCCCGCCAACGAGCCCGGCTCCTCCATCATGCCCGGGAAGGTGAACCCCACCCAGGTGGAGGCCCTCACCATGGTGGTGGTGCGGGTCTTCGGCAACGACCACGCCGTGGCCTTCGCCGGGAGCCAGGGCAACTTCCAGCTCAACGTCTTTAAGCCGGTGATGGCCGACGCCGCCCTGGAGTCCATCCGGCTCCTCGCCGAGGCCATGGAGTCCTTCAACGAGCACCTGGCCAAGGGGATTGAGCCCAACCTGGAGCGCATAGAGGAGCATCTCCAGAAAAACCCCATGCTGGCCACGGCCCTCAACCAGGCCATCGGCTACGACAAGGCAGCGGAAATCGTGAAAAAGGCGTTGAAGGAGAGGAAGACCTTGAAGCAGGCGGCTTTGGAGCTGGGTTACCTCACCGAGGAGGAGTTTGACCGCATCGTGGTGCCCATGAAGCTGGCCAAGCCCCACGGCTAAGGGAAGAAGCTTTTGTGAGAAAGGCCACCCCGCAAGAGGTGGCCTCCTTTATAGTGGGGAATGGAGGTGAGGTATGCCGTACCCGTTTAAGCTTCCTGATCTGGGTTACCCTTACGAGGCCCTCGAGCCCCACATTGACGCCAAGACCATGGAGATCCACCACCAGAAGCACCACGGGGCCTACGTGACCAACCTCAACGCCGCCCTAGAGAAGCATCCTTACCTGCACGGGGTGGAGGTGGAGGTCCTCCTGAGGCACCTCGCCGCCCTGCCCGCGGACATCCAGACCGCCGTGCGCAACAACGGGGGTGGCCACCTGAACCACAGCCTCCTCTGGAGGCTCCTCACCCCGGGCGGGGCCAAGGAGCCCGTGGGGGAGCTGAAGAAGGCCATTGACGAGCAGTTTGGGGGCTTCCCCGCCCTCAAGGAGAAGCTCACCCAAGCGGCCATGGGCCGGTTCGGCTCGGGCTGGGCCTGGCTCGTGAAGGACCCCTTCGGCAGGCTCCACGTCCTCTCCACCCCCAACCAGGACAACCCCGTGATGGAGGGCTTTACCCCCATCGTGGGCATTGACGTCTGGGAGCACGCCTACTACCTCAAGTACCAGAACCGCCGGGCCGACTACCTCCAGGCCATCTGGAACGTCCTCAACTGGGACGTGGCCGAGGAGGTCTTCAAGCAGGCCTGAAACCCCCTTTTTCTTCGGCGAGGAGGCGCCCCACCGCCTGGGCGAGGGCGGCGACCGCCTCCCGGGTCCGCCACGCTGCCTTGTCCCGCACCCCGGCCACGTTGGAAAGGGCCCGGAGCTCCGCCCCCGGGATCCCCAAGGCCAGGCAGGCCCGGGCGAAGGCCGCCCCCTCCATGTTCTCCAGGGCCGCACCCCACCTCCCCGCCAGGGCCTGGGCCTCCTCCGGAGTTTCCGAGACCAGGTCCCGGGTGAGGCCCACCACGACCCCCAGGCCGAGCCTTTGGGCCAGGCCTTCCGTGAGGGGAGCGTCCAGGGGAAAGCGGTGGTAGAAACGCCTCCCCCCGAGCTCCAAAGCGGGAAAGCCCAGGGGCTCCAGGCCCTCCCTCAGGCCGAGGTCGGCCTCCACCTCCTCTCCCACCAGGACCGCTTTACCCAGGGAAAGCCCCGAGCCCGGGTAGGCCCCGGCGATCCCGAAGAGGAGGGCCTTCTCCACGGGGTTCCTGGCGGCGTAGGCCGCGAGGGCTAGGGCGGCGTTCACCTTGCCGAGCCCGGTCTCCAGGTAGACGAACCCTTCCCCCCTGAGGCCCCGCCAGGCGAAGAGGGTAAAGGGCTCGCCCTGGAGGAAGGAGGCCTCGAGGCGGGTAGGGGAAAGGAGGAGCCACACTACTCCACCACCCGAAAGCCCAGGGCCTCGGCCCGCTCCACGAAGAACTGGATGTTCTCCGCCTTCACCTCTCCCCCGAGGCTTTTCCGGTCAAAGGCCTCCTCCGCCGCCAGGACCATAGTCTCGGCGAGGCAGGCGGGGACCTGGTTGGGGGCCCCAAAGTGGAGGTCCAGGGTGGCCCTCGCCTCCCCGGGAAGCCGCACCACCCCCCCCGGGATCACCCGCACCCCCGGTACCTCCTTGACCGAGGGGTGGACATCCGGAGGCACCCCCTCATCGTAGACCCAGGCCCCCGGCTTCACGTGCTCCGGATAGATCACGGGGTTAGGATCGCTGGTGGCGGTGAAGACGAGGTCCGCTTCCCGGATGGCGGCGATCTCCGTGGTGGCCACGATCTCGGGGGCTTCCCCTTTCCTTTCCAGGTTCCTCCGGAGGCTTTCCGCCGCCTTTTCCAGGCGCTTTAGGTCCCGTCCCACGAGGAGGAGCCTGCCCACGTAGGGCGCGATCTGGCGGGCGATGCCGAAGGCCACCACCCCGTTCGCCCCCACCACGGCCGCGGTCACGCCCTTTAGGTCCCGGCCGGTTCGGGCGAAGTGGGCGAGGATCCGGGGGATGGCCGCCCTCACGGTGCCCGCAGTGTAGGCCCCGCCGTTCGTGACCTCTATCCCGGGAACCGCCTCCTGCACCGCCTTCCCCTTCTCCCCCACCACGCTCCAGAAGGCCCCCAGGCCCACCACCGTGGCCCCGAGCTCCCGGGCCAGCCTTGCCCCCTGGATGGCCCGGCGCACGGCGAGCTCGGGCTTGCCCTTGATCTGGTGGGGGAGGAGGGGGGCGGAGATGAGGTGGCAGCGCACCTCCCTCCCATCCGCCGTCCTCACCCCCCGCACCTCCCCCACCTTCATGGGACGGAAGCGTTCGGCGAGGCGCTCCATCCACTCCTGCCTCAGGAGGCCAAGCCGCACGAGAGGCCTTAGCCAGCGAAAGCGGGGGCTCTGCCAGAAGTCCTCCAGGGTCAGGGGGTGGATGAGGAAGGCGCAGACCACCTGCTTCTCGGAAGGAAGGGGCATGGGCTCCCCAAGCCTGGGCTCCGTGCCCTCGAGGATCCGCCCCAGGTTCTCCTTGTACCGCCACAGGGCGAGGAGGAGGAGGAGGAGGCTGAGGAACCTTTCTGTCGGCCCGAACCCCCCGAAGAGGAAGACCCCGAAAAGGCCCAGGGGCAGGGAGAGGGCGGCCAAGGAGGCGTAGCCCGTGAGGGCATAGACCGCAAGGGCCAGGGCCACGGGCACGAGGCCGAGGGCGGGCGGCAGGGGAAGGCCGGAAAGCACCCCCAAAAGGACCCCCGCCCCCTTGGCCCGGAGGGGCCAGGGGTCCCGGAGAAAAAGGGGATAGAGGTGGCCCAGATAGACCGCCACCCCGAGGGCGAGGAGCCCTGCGCCGTCCAGGCCAAGGACCCGCCCCAGCAAGAGGGGCAAATAGCCCTTGAGAACGTCTAGGAGGAAGGATAGGAGGACAAGCCCCAAGCCCATGCGTTTCAGGGCGCTCTCCAGGCCCAGGGCGTAGGGGCTCGCCGTGCGCGGGTCCACCCCGCGCCTTTGGGCCAGGCCGTAGCCCAAGGGCAGGCCCCCCACCAGGTAGGCCAGGGGAAGGAGAAGCCAGGTCATCCCCGGTAGTTTAGCCCTGCCCCCCTGTTCCGGGCGAGGGGGGCCTAGGAAACAAGGCCCCGGGCCCCGCGCGGGGCCCGGGGTGCGGCAGGCTCAGGCCCGGGCCGCCTTGGCCTTCTCCACCAGCTCCGCGAAGACCCGCGGCTCCCGCACCGCCAGGTCGGCCAGCACCTTCCGGTCAAGGGCAATCCCCGCCTTCTTAAGGCCGTTCATGAAGCTGGAGTAGTTGAGGCCGTGCTGGCGGCAAGCGGCGTTGATGCGCACGATCCAAAGCCTCCGGAAATCCCGCTTCTTCCGCTTGCGGTCGCGGTAGGCGTAGTTCCCAGCGGCAAAGAGGGTTTCCCGGGCCTTGCGGAAGCTCTTGGAGCGCAGGCCCCAGTAGCCCTTGGCCAGCTTCAGGATCTTCTTGTGCTTCCGGCGGCGGACGACTCCCGTCTTGGCGCGCGGCATCCTCTACCCCCTCCTAGGCGTAGGGGAGGAGGAGCTTGAGGCGCTCCGCCTCCGGCTTGGCCAGGGTGAACTTCCGTCCCTTCTGCCGGATCGCCTTCCCCGACTTGTGCCAGTTCAGGTGCCGTTTGCCGGTCTTCATGGCCACCACCTTGCCCGAAGCGGTAACCTTCACCCGCTTCTTGGCGCCCTTATGGGTCTTCATCTTCGGCATAGCCTTCCTCCGGCCCGGGGAGCGCCCCCAAAAGGGGGTCTTGGAGGCTCCCCAAAGCCCTCCCACTATACCAGAGGGGGCGCCTTCGGTCTAGGCGGAAACCTTGGCCGGGGCCAGGAGCATGTTCATGTCCCGGCCTAGGAGTTCGGGCTTCATCTCCACCACGGCCACGCCCTTGAGGTCCTCGGCCACCCGCTCCAGGAGCCGCTGCCCGAGCTCAGGATGGCTCATCTCCCGCCCCCGGAACATGATGGTCACCTTAACCTTGTGGCCTTCCTCCAGGAAGCGCTTGATATGGCCCAGCTTGGTCTGATAGTCGTGGGTGTCTATTTTGACCCGGAACTTGATGGACTTGACCTCGGTGCGCTTGGCCTTTTTCCGGGCCTCCTTCTCCGCCACCTGCTGCTGGTAGCGCCACTTGGAGTAGTCCATGATGCGGGCCACGGGGGGATCGGCCGTGGGACCCACCAGAACCAGGTCCAGCCCCTGCTCCTCGGCCAGGCGCAAGGCCTCCCGGGTGTCCATGATGCCGAGCTGCTGCCCCTCGGGCCCGATGACCCGGACCTGCTTGGCGCGGATCCGCTCGTTGGTCAGGTATTCCTTTATCTACACCACCTCCCTGCCCGCAAACGCCTGGGACCGTGCTTGCGGGCTAAGGGGAGTGTAGCAGGAAACGCCCTCCGGCTACAATGGGGGCATGGTCCAGACGGAAAGAGGCCGGGTGGCCACGGTCTTCCTCAACGACCCCGAGCGGCGTAACCCCCTTTCCCCGGAGATGGTAGGGGGGCTCTTGGAGGCGCTGGAGGCCCTCGAGGCCGACCCCGGGGTGAGGGTGGTGGTCCTCACGGGCAAGGGCCGAGCCTTCAGCGCCGGGGCGGACCTGGCCTTTTTGGAAAAGGTCACGGAGCTTGGGGCCGAGGAGAACTACCGCCACTCCCTCTCCCTCATGCGGCTCTTCCACCGCCTTTACACCTTTCCCAAGCCCACCGTGGCGGCAGTGAACGGTCCGGCGGTGGCGGGGGGGGCCGGCCTCGCCTTGGCCTCGGACCTGGTGGTGATGGACGAGGAGGCCCAGATGGGCTTCACCGAGGTGAGGATCGGGTTTGTGGCCGCCTTGGTCTCTGTTCTCCTCACCCGGGCCGTGGGGGAGAAGGTGGCCAAGGACCTCCTCCTCACGGGGAGGCTCTTAGGGGCAGAGGAGGCCAAGGCCCTGGGCCTCGTAAACCGCCTGGCCGCGCCGGGAAAGGCCTTGGAAGAGGCCCGGGCCCTGGCGGAGGAGGTAGCGGCCAATGCCCCCACCTCCCTCCGCCTTACCAAAGAACTCCTCCTCGCCCTCCCGGGCATGGGCCTCGAGGAGGGCTTCCGCCTGGCGGCCCTGGCCAACGCTTGGGTGCGGGAGACCGGGGATCTGAAGGAGGGCATCCGCGCCTTCTTTGAACGGCGCAAACCCCGGTTCTAATACCACCCCATGCGGACTTGCCCCCGCCTGAGGGCCCCGGTGGAAAGTCCCGGCGGGGTTTTCGGGACATCCCGTTGGTTTCGCAACCTGGGGTATGCTCCCGGGAAAGCCCCAGGTTTAGGCCCTGCCCTTTTTCTGCGCCCACCTCTCCTTGAGGCGAGCGAAGAGGGCCTCCACCTTGGCCTTGGGCAGGATCACCTGCTCCGTCCGCCCCTTGCCCATCAGGTCGCCAAGCTCGTTGTAGGCCTCCATGACGGCGTAGACGCGATTTCCCTCGGTGCGCTCGTGGCGGGCCACGATGCGCACCCGCATCCCCGGTAGCGCCGAGGCCAGGTGCCGCACCTCCACATAGCTCCCGATCCCTTCCTCGCCTTCTTCCAGGAAGGGCAGGATGATCTTCCGGCCCGCCAGCTCCATGTGCTTGGCCATCCAGTAGGTGGCGTAGACAGGATGGACGGGGCCGAGCTCCTCAAAGTTCACCGTCATCTCCTCGGTGACCACGGTCTCAAAGACCGCCTCGTAGCCTTGGGGAATGGGGCGCATGCTACTTCCTCAGGTCCAGAACCCGCCTCAGCTTCCCCCCTTCGCTCCTTGGGGCCTGGCCCGGGGCCAACAGGGTCACCCTCATGCTCACCCCGATGGTGTCCTTGATCTTGTGGGCCACCTTTTCCCGGAGGGCATGGAGGCGATGGTCCGCCTCCACCACCTCGTCGGAGAGGACCTCCTGGCCGATTTGCCGGAAGAAGTCCTCGGAGACCTCCACCTTGAGCTCGGCCTCGTCCAGGGTACCCTCGCGGCGCACCACGATCTGGTAAAGGGGCACCACCTCGGGGATGCCCAGGAGAACGGCCTCCACCTGGGTGGGGTAGACGTTGACCCCCCGAACGATGAGCATATCGTCGGTACGCCCCAACACGGGCCCCATGCGCACATGGGTGCGGCCGCAGGCGCACGGCTCATGGGTGAGGAAGGTGAGGTCCCCGGTCCAGTAGCGGAGGAGGGGCATGGCCTCCTTGGTGAGGGTGGTGAGGACTAAGACCCCCACCTTGCCCTCGGGAAGGGGTTCCCCGGTATCGGGGTCCACCACCTCGGGGAGGAAGTGGTCCTCCCAGATGTGGCTCCCCCGCCTTTCCTCCACGCACTCGTTGGCCACCCCGGGCCCGATGATCTCGGAGAGGCCGTAGATGTTGGTGCTCCTCACCCCAAGGCCCTCGTCCACCTGCTTCCTTATGGCCTCAGTCCAGGGCTCGGCGCCCAAGACGGCGTACTTTAGGGAGATCTCCTCTGGGGAAACCCCCCGCTTCCGGAACTCCTCCGCCAGGGTCTGGGCATAGGAAGGGGTACAGGAGATGACCTCGGGGCGAAGGTCTTGGATGAGCATGAGTTGGCGCTCGGTCATGCCCCCGGACACGGGGACCACGGTCATCCCCAAGGCCTCACCCCCCCCGTGGAGGCCCAACCCCCCCGTGAAAAGGCCGTAGCCGTAGGCGTTGTGGAGCATCATTCCGGGCCTCGCCCCGGCCGCCGCCAGGGAACGGGCCACCACCTCGGCGAAGACCTGAAGGTCGCCCTTGGTGTAGCCCACCACCATGGGCTTCCCGGTGGTGCCGCTAGAGGCGTGGATCCTGGCCAGGTTCTCCCGGGGCACGGCGAAGAGGCCAAAGGGGTAGTGGTCGCGAAGGTCCGCCTTTCGGGTGAAGGGGAGCCTGGGGAGGTCCTCGAGGCCCTTAAGCCCCTTGGGGTCCACCCCGGCCTCGTCCAGGAGCTTTCGGTAAAAGGGCACCCGCTCGTGGACGTAGGCCACCACCCGCTTAAGCCTTTCCTCCTGAAGCGCCCTAAGCCTAGGCCTCGGAAGGGCCTCCAGTTCCGGCTGGTACATCATCCCCGTCACCTCCTAAGCGAAAAACCGTTCCCGTGAAGAGGGCCACGAGCCTCCCCCCGGAGACCACCTCCACCCGGTAGGTGGCCGTACGCCGGGAGAGGTGAACCTCCTGGGCCCGCGCCTCCACCTCCGCCCCCAGGGCAAGGGGCCGGAAGTAGTCCATGCGGCAGGAGAGGGCCACGGCGGGCCCCCGGGAGTTGCTGGCGAGGGCGAAGGCGCTGTCGGCCAGGGCGTAGAGGAAGCCCCCGTGGGCGGTGCCGTGGAGGTTGAGGTGGTGCGCCTCCACCCGCCCCCCCACCGCCGCCTCCCCAGGACCCAGGGAGAGCACCCGGAGCCCCAAGGCCTCCCGGAAGGGGTCCCTCATCCCTCCCCCACCTCCCGCGCCGCCCCCAGGTAGGCCTCCACCACCCGGGGGTTCTGCCTGAGCTCTTCCGCCCGCCCCGAAAGGGCCACCTCCCCCGCCTCCAACACCACCGCCCGGTCCGCGAGGGCGAGGGCCATCCTGGCGTTTTGCTCCACCACAAGGAGGGTCGCTCCCTCCCCCTTGAGGGCGGCGAGGATGCGGAAGATCTCCTGCACGATGAGGGGAGCGAGGCCCAAGGAGGGCTCGTCCAGAAGGAGGAGGCGGGGCCTGGCCATCAGGGCCCGGCCCAGGGCCAGCATCTGCTGCTCCCCTCCAGAAAGCGTCCCCGCAGGCTGGCGCCGCCTTTCCTCCAGGCGGGGAAAGAGGGCGTAGACCCGCTTGAGGTCCGCCCTCAGGTCCTCTCCCCTCTTAAAGCGGGAAAACCCCCCAAGGAGGAGGTTGTCCTCCACGGAAAGCCCTGGGAAAAGGGCCCGCCCCTCGGGGACGAGGACCACCCCCCGGGCGAGGAGGGCCTCGGGGGTCCTCTGGGGGAGGGCCTCCCCTAGGAGGCGCACCTCCCCCTCGGCCCGGGCGAGGCCGAGAAGCCCCCGAAGCACACTCGTCTTCCCCGCCCCGTTGGGGCCGATGAGGGCCAGGGCCTCCCCCTCCTCCAGGGCGAAGCCCACCCCTCGCACCGCCTCCAGGGCCCCGTAGCGCACCGTGAGGTCCCGCACCTCTAAGAGGCTCATGCCGCCTCCCCCAGATAGGCCGCCCGCACCAGGGGGTTCTTCCGCACCTCTTCGGGCGTCCCCTCGGCGATCTTCTCCCCGTAGTTCATCACCACCACCCGGTCGGCAAGCCCCATGATGAGGTCCATGTCATGGTCCACCAGGAGGAGGCTGTACCCCTCCCGGGCGAGGGCCAAAAGAAGCCTCGCGAGCTCCCGCTTCTCCCCCGCCCTAAGCCCCGCCCCCGGCTCGTCCAGAAGGAGGACCTCCGCCCCCGAGGCGAGGAGCCTCGCGAGCTCCAAAAGGCGCTGCTGCCCCGCGGTGAGCCGGTCGGCCCGCTCCAGGGCCAGATCCCCCAGGCCCACCCGCCTCAGGGCCTCCCAGGCCGTGGCCAAGGCCCGCGCTTCCTCCTCCCGGTGAAGGCCGAGGAGCACCTGGAAGAACCCTGCCCGGGTCCTGGCGTAGGTGGCCAGGGCCACGTTCTCCAGCACCGTCATCTCCGGAAACACGTGGGGGTGCTGGAAAGTGCGGCCGAGGCCCAGGGGATGGACCCGGTAAGGGGGGAGGCCGGTGATCTCCCTTCCCAAGAAAAAGACCCGGCCGGAGTCGGGCCGGAGGGCCCCAGAAACGAGGTTAAAGGTGGTGCTCTTCCCCGCCCCATTGGGGCCGATCAGGGCCAGGATCTCCCCCCGCCTTAGGGCGAAGGAGACTCCGTTCACCGCCAAAAGCCCCCCGAAGGCCTTCCGCAGATCCCTGGCCTCCAGGACCACCTCCCCGCGCGCACCCGAGGGGGGCCTTAGGGGGAGGGGGGCCTTCTGGGGGAGGCTCGCCTTCCCCCGGGGAAGCCTCCTTGCGAGGAGGGGCCAGAGGCCCTGGGGGGCGAAGAGGAGGATCCCCGCCAAAACCAGGCCGTAGGCCACCGTCTCGTAGTTCCCCTGCTGGCCCAAAAGGAGAGGGAGGAGGTCCTTGAGCCAGTCCTCGAGGCCCGTGAAGAGGGCAGCCCCCAAAAGCACCCCGGGAATCGTCCCCACCCCGCCCGCCACCGCCATCACCAGGTACTTGATGGAGGCCTCGAGGGAAAAGGGCGTGGGGTTCACGAAGCGCAGGAAGTGGGCGTAGAGGAACCCCGCAAGCCCCGCGATGGCCCCTGCGAGGAGGAAGGCCTGAAGGCGGAGGGCGGCCGGGTCCACCCCGAAGCTCGCCGCGGTGAGGGCATCCCCCCTTAGGGCGAGGAGGGCCCGGCCTAGGCGGCTTTCCCGGAGGTTTTGTAGGGCGAGGACAAGGAGGGCGAGGAAGAAGAGGCTCAAGAAGGCGTAGCGGAAGGGGGTGTCCAGGGGAAGGCCAAAGAGGACGAGGGCCGGGAGGTCCGTGAGCCCCGTGTGCCCCCCGGTGAGCCCCACCAGGTTCCCCGCCAGGATGTAGAGGGCCACCTGCCAGGCGATGGTGGAAAGGGGGAGGAAGTGCCCTTTAAGCCGCACCGTGAGCAGGCCCAGGACCAGGGCGAAGGCCAGGGTGAGGAGAAGCCCTAGGAGGAGGCCCGCCCAGGGGGAAAGGCCCGTCCCCTTGGCGAGGAGGGCGGTGGCGTAGGCCGCCACCCCCATGAAGGCCGCCTGCGCGAAGCTCGTCATCCCCCCAAGCCCGGTGAGAACGTAAAGGGAAAGGGCCACCAGGCCCGAGAGGGCGAAGAAGTTAAGCAGGGTGAGGGAGAAGGGGAAGGGGGAGAGGAGGAAGGGAAGGAGGAGAAGGGCAAAACCGAGGTACCGCCTCATTCCTCCACCCCCTTCGCCCGCAGGCTCTGGTAGAAGAGGGCCGGCACCAGGAGAAGAAAGGCCAAGGCGTCCTTGTAGGCGCTGGCGTAGAAGCTGGTGAAACTCTCAAAAAAGGCCACGAGCAGCGCCCCCAAAAAGGCCACCGGGTAGCTCAAAAGCCCCCCCAGGATCGCCGCCACGAAGCCCTTCAGACCCAGCATGAACCCCATGAAGTAAGCGGCGTTGATGAGGGGCGCGAGGAGGAGCCCCGAGAGGGCCGCCATGAGGCTCGCGATGGCGAAGGCCACCATCCCCGCCTCCTCCGGACGGATCCCGCAAAGCCTGGCCCCAAGCCGGTTCTCCGCCGCCGCCAGAAGGGCCTTGCCGAAGAGGGCGCGGCGAAAGAAGAGGTAAAGGGCAAGCACCGAGGCCAGGGCAAAGGCGAGGACCAGGACCCCCTGCCAGCTGAGGCCCACGGTGGCCTCTCCCGGTAGGAGAGGCTCGGGGCGGAACTGCTCGGGGCCGAAGAAGACGAGCCCGAGCCCCTGGTAGGCCACGTGGAGCCCCACCGCCATGATGAGGAGGGCCAGGACCGTGGCCTCCCGCATGGGCTGGAAGAAGACCCGGTAGGTGGAAACCCCCAGGTAGACCACGAGGAGGAGGGCCGCCAGATAGGCCAGGGGCGCCACCCCCCGGGCGAGGAGGAAGAGGAGGAAAAGCCCCGCCCCCCCGAGGAGGGGAAGGGCCCGGCCCCGGCCCCGCTCCAGGAGCGCCCAAAGAACCCCCAGGACCAGGGCGAGCCCCAGCGTCCCGGGGAGTTTTCCCGACTGGAGCCAGACCAGGGAGAGGGGAGCAAACATCATGAGCTCCCCAATGGGGACCAGGATCACCCGGGTTACGGTGAAGACCAGGACCAGGGCCAGGGCCAAAAGGCCGTAGACCACCCCGTTCTGCAGGCCGTCCAGAAGGAGGAAACCGAGGATGGTGGCGTCCATGGCCTAACGGAAGGTGCGGATGAGCTTCCAGCGGCCCCCTTCCACCTGGACCATCACCGCCGCGTCCTCAAAGCGGAGGCCCAAGTGGTCCTCCTTGCTGAAGGTGAAGATCCCGTGGGTGGCCACCAGGCCCCTCGTGGCCTCAATCTCGTCCCGGAGGGCGGCACGGAAGGCGGCGAGGTCCTTTTCGGGGTCGGCCTTCCTGAGGGCGCGCTCCAGGGCCGGCCTCAGGATGAGCCAGGCGTCCCAGGCGTGGGCCCCAAAGGTGGAGTAGGAGCCGATGCCGTACTTGGCCTCGTAGCGCTGGATGTAGTCCAGGGCCACCCGCTTGGAGGGGAAGCTACCCGGGAGCTGCTCGGCCACCAGGATGGGCCCGGCGGGGAGGAGGGTGCCCTCCACGTCCTTGCCGCCCACCCGGAGGAAGTCGGGGTTGGCCACGCCATGGGTTTGGTAGATGAGGCCGGCGTAGCCCCGCTCCTTGAGGGTTCGCTGGGGCAGGACGGCAGGGGTGCCGCTTGCGCCGATGAGGACGGCCTCAGGCCTGCGGGCCAGGATCCTCAGCACCTGGCCGGTGACGCTGGTGTCCGTACGGTTGTAGCGCTCGCTGGCCACCACCTGGATCCCCTTGGCCTTCGCCTCGGCCTCAAAGAAGCGGGCCCAGCCCTCACCGTAGGCGTCGTTGAAGCCGATGTAGCCCACGGTCCTTACCCCACGGGCCGCCATATCGGCCACGATGGCCCGGGCCATGAGCTCCTCCGTCTGAGGGGTCTTGAAGACCCAGTAGCGCTGGGCGTCCACGGGGTAGATGATGTCCTTGCTGGCGGCCAGGGAGATCATGGGCACCTTGGCCTCAGCCACCACCGGGATCATTCCCAGGGAGGCCGGGGTGGTGGTGGTGCCGATGACGGCCACTACCCCTTCCTCCACCAGCTTCCTGGTGTTGCGCACCGCCTGGGTGGTATCGGAGGCATCGTCCAGAAGGACGAACTCCACCTTCCTCCCCCCCACACCCCCCTGGCGGCTGAGGAGCTCTTGCAAAAGGAGGAAGGTGTTCCGCTCCGGGATGCCCAAGGAGGCCGCCGGGCCGGTAGCCGAGACCACCACGCCCACCTTGAGGGGAGCCTGGGCCAAGGCGCCCAGGGCCAGAACCAGAACCGCTGCTAACCCACGCTTCATCCTTCACCTCCTCTGCCAGCCTTGCGGCTAGCTAACAAACGTTTGTACCTTCGCCCCTAGTCTAGGGAGGGACCTTTGTCCCGTCAAGGGGCGGGCCTCCGGGACCCGCCCTTGGGGCCTTAGATCACGTGCTGGGGAAGGCCCTCAAGCCTCGAGGCCCTCGTGGGCACGGGCCTGCCCTCGAGGTCCAGAAGGGGGCTTCCCTCCAGGAACCAGCTCTTGGGGGTGCGGTGCCCCCAGAGGGTCTGCCGCCTGGGGTCGTTCAGGCTCCAGCGCACCGGGGGCAGGTCGGGGTCCACGGTGAGGTAGTCGGAGGTGTAGAGCTCCATGCGGTGCCCGTCGGGGTCCTTAAGGTAGAGGAACATGGCGTTGGAGATCCCGTGCCGCCCGGGGCCCCGCTCAATCTGGTCGGTGCGCATGGCCCCGGCCAGGATGTCCGCTGCCCTTAGGACGGCAAGGGGATCGGGGAGCCAGTAGGCGAAGTGGTGGAGCCTGGGGCCTTCCCCGTTGGTGAAGGCCACATCGTGGACGTTCCCCTTGCGGTGAAGCCAGCTCGCCCAAAGCCTCCCCTCGTCATCCTCCGTGTACTCGGTGAGGCGGAAGCCGAGGGCTTCTTGGTAAAGCCGCGTGGCCTCCCCCACCTCGGGGGAGAAGAGGTTCAGGTGGTCAATGCGGAGGATGCCGGGGCCCCGGTGCTCGTGGTAGCGCTGCAGCACCCGGGGAAGCTTCTCCGCCTGGAAGTAGAAGGCCAAGGGATAGCCGAAGGGGTCCTGGACCCGGAGGACCCTAGGCCGGCCCCAGTCCCCCTCGAGGCGGTGGGGCAGGCCCTCCCTCCTGGCCCAGGCCTCCAGGGCCTCAAGCCCTTCCTCCGAGTCCACCTTAAAGCCCAGGCTCCGCACCGCCGCCAGGGGGGCCTGGGTGAGCTTGAGGCTCCACTCCAGCTCCTCATAGCCCCGGAGGTAGGCGCTTTTCCCCTCCCGGTGCTCCACCCTTAGGCCCAGAAGCCCGTGGTAAAAGTCCAGGCTCCTTTCCAAGTCCTGGACCCAAAGCTCAATAAAGCCCACCCTCACGATGGCCATACCAACCTCCTGTAGCCCCGCCGGAAGTAGACCAGAGGAGGGGCCTCCTCGCCAAGCTCCACCGCCTCCACCCGGCCCACCACGAGCCGGTGATCCCCCCCGGGATAGAGGGCTTCCAGGCGGCAACGGAGGACGGCCAAGGCCCCCGGGACCGCCCCCCCTACCAGACCGATCCCCTCCTTGGGCCTTCCGGCGAAGTGCTCGGAAACCGCCTCCTGCCCCTCCCGCAAGAAGCTCACGCTGAAGGCCCGGCTCGCCTCCACCACGGGAAGGAGCCTCGCCCCCTCGGCGATGCCCAAGGCGACCAAAGGGGGCTCGAGGCTCAGGGACATGAAGGCGGTAGCGGTCATGCCCCGCTCCTCCTCCCCATGCCGGGCGGAGACCACGGTAACCCCCGCGGCCAGGCGGGAAAGGGCCTCCTTAAAGGCCCCCTTCAGGGCCTCCTGGGTCACGCCCGCACCTCCTCAAAAACCTTTAGGCTTTCCTGCAGGAATTCCCGGATGCGGGCCTTGTAGGGCTCCTTGTCGTAGACGTTGAAGAGGGTCTGGTACATGCGCACAGGGTCGCCGAAGAAGAAGCGCTCGTAAAGCTCCTGCCTTGCCCCAAACCCCGAGAGGGTCATGTCCCAGGCCAGGCGGAAAAGGGCGACCCGCTCCCTGGCCTCGAGGGTAGCCCCCTGGAGGAACTTCTCCAGGAAAGGGGCCAAAGGACCCTTGAAGTCCCGCTCCGAGGGGAGGGTGATGAGGCCGCTGGCCCCGATCTGCTCCACGATCTCCCGGATCCTGGGATAAAGCCTGGGGTACAGGTTCCGAGCCCCGTCCAAAGCGGCGCGGTCGGGCACAAGGAGGCCGTAGGCGTTCTCCTTAGCCTCCTCCTCGGCCCGGGTCCAGAAGGCCCGCATGGCCTCCAGGTAGACGATGATCTCGGCGATCTTTTCCTGGACGTGGCCGTAGGCATCGGCCCCGATCCCCTCGGCCATCAAGGCGGCCACCCCGAGGAAGGCCTCCGTCTTGGCCGTTTTGAGGGCCACCACCTGGTGGGCCATGTGGTTCAGGGCCCCGGTGGCCGCATAGGCGTTGTTGCAAAGCTCCACACTCCCTAGGATGAAGACCCGCTCCCAGGGGACCAGCACATCGTCAAAGACCACCAGGCAGTCCATCTCCTCGAGGCGGCTGGAGAGGGGGTAGTCAAAGGGGCTTTCCCCGCCCACCAGGGCCTCGCGGCAGACGAAGTGGAGGCCCGGGGTAGAGGTGGGCAGGGCGAAGGCCACGGCGTAGCGCTGGCTCTCAGGCCCCTCCTTGAGAAGGGTGGAGGGGAAGATGAGGACCTCATCCGCCAAGGGGAAGGTGGCGGTCATCCTGGCCCCCCGAACCACGATGCCCTTCTCCGTCTGCCGCACCACCCCCACGGGGATGTAGGGGTCGGGCTGGCCCGCGGGGGGCCTGGCCCGGTTCACCTGGGGATTGGTGAGGGCGTGGGTGGTGGCCAGGTCCCGGTCCCGAAGGTAGCGGTAGTAGGCCCGCACATTCTCGGCAAACTCCCCGAAGAAGTCGGCGCTGGCCGCATAGGCCATGACCACGGCGTTGAGGTAATCGGGGCTTCGGCCCATCATCCCCAGGTTTTGGTCGGCCCAACGCTTGTAGGCCTGTCCCCGCCGCTTCAGGTCCTCCTTGGTCTTAGGGATGAGGAAGCTCATCCCGTGCCGCTTCCCCTCCTCCTCGTAGGTGAGGACCTCCCGGTGGCGGGGGTCGTGCTGCAGATCGTAAAGGGCCGCCATGGTGCGCACGATGCCCCGGAAGACCGGGTGGGTGGTGGGGTCCGCCACCTTCTCCCCCTTGTACCAAAGGTTAGGGGGGTTCTCCCGAAGGGCTTCCAGGTACTCCGCTCCTGTCCTTGCCATACGCTTCCCTCCTCAGCGCCCGAACTTGGGCACATGGGGCGGCCTCAGGGGTAGCCCCACGCTTTTGAGATCGGTATAGAACTCCAGGGCGTAAACGCCCCCTTCCCGGCGATCGCCGCTCTGCTTTACCCCGCCAAAAGGGGTGGGCAGGTGGCGCACATTGTGGCTGTTCAGGTAGACGAGCCCAGCCTCCAGCTCCAGGGCCAGGCGGTGGGCCCGCTCCAGGTCTCGGGTGAACACGTAGGCGGCGAGGCCATACTTGGTGTCGTTGGCCTTCCTCAGGGCGTCCTCCTCGTCCTTAAAGGGAATGGCCAGCAAGACCGGCCCAAAGATCTCCTCCTGGGCAATGCGCATGGAGTTCTCCCCCAGGAAGAGGGTGGGCTCCAGGTAGTTGCCCCGGGAAAGGTCCTCCCCCCGGAAGGAGGTCTCCGCCTTCCTTCCCCCCACCAGGAGCCTGGCCCCCTCCTCGAGGCCGATCCGGATATAGTTCAGGACGCGCTCCAGGTGCTCGGGATGGATGAGGGGGCCTACCTCGGTCTCAGGGTCTAGGGGATGCCCCACCCGGATCCGCCGGGCCCGCTCGGCCACCCGGCCCACGAACTCCTCAAAAATCGTCTCCTCCACCAGGAGCCGGGAGTTGGCTGTGCAGCGCTCCCCGTTGAAGGAGTAGATCTGGAAGACCACCGCGTCCAAGGCCCGCTCAAGGTCCGCATCGGCGAAGACCAAGGCCGGGCTCTTCCCCCCGAGCTCCAAGGAGAGCCGCTTCAAGTGGAGGGCGGCGTTGCGCATCACCACCTTTCCCGTTTCCGTTTCGCCGGTAAGGGTGATCAGGGGAACCAGGGGATGGGCCACCAAGGCGGCCCCGGCCTCCTCCCCGTAGCCCTGGACCAGGTTGAACACCCCAGGGGGCAGGTCAGCCTCCTGCAGGATCTCCGCCAAGAGGCTGGCGGTCAGGGGGCTCCACTCGGCGGGCTTCAAGACCACGGTGTTGCCGAAGGCCAAGGCCGGGGCGATGCGCCAGGTGGCGAGCATCAAAGGGGCGTTCCAAGGGGTGATGATGCCCACCGGACCCACCGGCACCCGCACGGCGTAGTAGAGCCAGTCGCGGTCCACAGGGTAGGTGCGGTCCTCCATGGCGTGCTCGGCGTACTCGGCGTAGAAGGCGAAGTTCTCCGCCGCACGGGCCACCTGGGCACGCACGATCCTAAGGACCTGGCCCGCATCCAGGCACTCCAAGACCGCGAGGTCATCGGCCCGCTTTTCCAGAAGCTCCGCGATGCGCAGGAGGTACCGCTTCCGCTCCCGGGCCGGCGTGCGGCTCCAGCGGGCGAAGGCCCGGTGGGCCGCCTGGGCTGCCCGGTCCACCTCGGCCGCCCCACCCCGGGCCGCGAAGCCCAGGACTTGGTTGTTGGAGGGGTCTAGGGTGGGAAAGGTGGCCCCGTCCTCAGAGGGAACAAAGGCCCCGTCAATAAAGTGCAGCGCCGGCCTCGAGGCCGCCTCCTTGCGGAGCGCCTCAATCCTTTCCCAAGGGATACCCGCCACCTGGTCTGCGTACCTCATGCCTCCTCCTCTATGGGGTTCTCCAAAGCCCCAAGCCCCTGGATCTCCAGCCGCATCACGTCCCCCGGCCGCACCCGGCTGATCCCCTTAGGGGTGCCGGTGAGGAGGACATCGTAGGGCTCCAGGGTCATGAACTCGGAGATGAACTCCAAGAGCTCCGCCACGCTGTAGAGCATCCTCGAGGTATGCCCCTCCTGGCGAAGCTCGCCGTTGACGTAGGCCCGCATCCAAAGGTCCTGGGGGTCTTGCACCTCCTCCACCACCAAAAAGGGCCCCAGGGGAAGGAAGGTGTCCCGGCCCTTGGCCCGGATGGGGGGGCGGAAGGTGTTCCGCACGTAGTCCCGGGCCACCAGGTCATTGGCAATGGTGTAGCCCAGGACGTAGTCCAGAGCGTCCTTAGCCCGGACCCGCTTCATGGGGCGGCCCACCACCACGGCCAGCTCCACCTCGTAGTGGACGAACTCCACCCCCTTGGGGTAAAGCACCACCCCCTTGTGGGGGAGGAGGCTGGTGTTGGGCTTCCAGAAAAGGGCGGGCTCCTCTGGCCGGGAAAGGCCGAGCTCTTCGGCGTGGTCGGGGTAGTTGAGGGCTACGCCCAAGACCTTCCCCGGCTCAAAGGGCAGAAGCCAGGTGACGGCCTCGGGGTCGTGGGCCTCCCCCGCCTCGTCCAGGAGGAGACCCTCCCGAAAGACCCCTCGGTGGAGGCGGCCGCGATGGAGGAAGCGGCAGAGCTTCACCCCTCACCTCCCAAAAGCCCGTAGCGGAGGGCCATGGCCCGGAGGCGCTCCTCCACCTCGGGGCGGGTGGGCCCAAGGGGAGGCCGCCACTCCTTCTCACAAAGCCCCATCCAGGAAAGGACGGTCTTCAGGGGGATGGGGTTCGTATCCCAGAAGATGGCCTCGTTGGCCTCCAAAAGGTGGAAGTGGAGCTCCCTTGCCCCCGGGAAATCCCCGTCCAAGGCCCTCTGGCAAAGCTCTGCTACCTCCTTGGGCAGCCAGTTGGCCGTGGCGGCGATGGTCCCCACCGCCCCCAGGCTCATCATGGGGAGGGTGAGGCTTTCCAGCCCGCAGAAGACAAGGAAGTCCCGCCCCGCCTCCTGTAAGAGGTGGGAAACGTACTCCAGGTCCTTGGAGGAGTGCTTGAGCCCGACGATATGGGGAAAGTCCCGCCGGAGGCGGGCCACGGTCTTGGGGGCGATCTCCACCCCGGAGCGGCCCGGGATGTTGTAGATGAGGAGGGGGAAGTCGGGGACCGCCCTGGCCACCTCGGCAAAGTAGTGGTAAAGCCCCTCCTGGTTGGGCTTCACGTAGTAGGGGACGATCACCATAGCCCCTTGGGCCCCGGCCTCCCTGGCGAAGCGCGTGAGCTCCAGGGTCTCCTCGAGGCGAAGCGCCCCCGTGCCCGGGATCACGGGCACCCTTCCCGCCACCTGGTCTAGGACCACCTCTATGGCGCGCTTTCTCTCCTCCAGGGTCTGGGTGCCGGGCTCGCCGGTGGTGCCCCCCACGCTTACGCCGTGGGAGCCCCCCTGCACGACCCGCTCCACAAGCCGCCTCAGGGCCGCCTCGTCCAGCCTGCCCTGGCGGAAGGGGGTGGGTAAAGGTGGTATGGACCCGCGGAACATGCTTCTCCTTTCCTCCCCCAGGATGGAGGGGGGTGCGGGGAGGGACAATTGGTGTCTAGTTGCAAATTTCTAGCTTCCATTATCTTTTTCTACAAGATTTTCCCCCCTTTCCTCGGCCACAGCGGCAGGGTATAGTGGAAATACCCTATGTGGTCCCATGAATTTGGGGAAAACACCATAGGCTTCTCCGCTCTCTGCCAGGGCCTCGGCCTCCAGGTCCTGGTCCCCTCGGAACGCCCCGCCCTTTACCTCCTCCCCGAGCCTAGGCCTCTCTTACCCCCGGAGGGGGCCCTTCTCCTCTTCCGCCCCGAGGGGAGCCTCTACCGCTACCGGACCGCCGCAGGCTTCCTCCTCCCCGAACCCGACCCCGAGGTGCGGGCCTTCGCCGAAGCGGAAGGCCTGGGCCTCGCCCTTTACCCTCCGTGGCTGAGGGCCGAGGAGTTGGAAAGGGCCCTTACCCTCCGCCTCTTCGCCTTGGGTCCAGGGATGGCCCTAGCGGGGCTTCTGGACCTTCTCCTGAAGCTTCCGGAGAGGCCCCTCCTTGAGGTCCTCCATCAGGCCACGGGCCTCGCCCTGGCCCGGGTAGCCCCTTGGGGAGAGGTGTTGGGCTTTGCCGGAGTGGTGCCTCCGGAGCACCCCAGGGAGCCAGGGGAGGGAAAGGGGTACCTGGCCCTCGAGGCGGGGGAAGGCGTCCTCGTGGCCTACGGGGAGGAGGGCCGCTTTAAAAGGGCCCGGGGAATCTTGGAGGTGGCCACCCGCCTCCTCCGGGTGCGGGCTTTGGAGCGGAGTCTGGAAAGAATGCAGGAGGAGTCCCTGGGCGGGGCCCTCCTGGAGGCCCTGGTCCTGGGGGAGGCCGAACCGGAGCGGCTTTTTGCCTTTGGGTTCACCGAGGGAGTGGAGTGGGTCCTCGCCCTTTTGGAGCCGCCCTCTGTCCTGGGCCGCCACCGCCTGGCGGAGGAAAGGCGGCGGGAGGCCACCCTGGAGCTTCGGCGCCGCTCGGGAGCCTTCCTGGACCGCCTGGGGGTGCCCTACCTCCTTGCGGTCCGGGGCAACCGGGTCGTCGCCATGTGGCAGGTCCATAGCCCCAAGAGGGAGGCAGACGCCCTCCTCCAGGCCCTGCCCCCGGGAAGCCGCCTGGGCTACTCGGCGGTGCACACGGGGGGGGAGGTGCAACAGGCCTACCGGGAGGCCCTCATCGCCCTCAAGGCGGCCAGGCCCGGGGAGGCCCTCTCCTTCACGGGACTGGACCCCGTGGCCTTCGTGCTCCTGCAGCAGTCCCCCGAGGACCTGAAGGCCCTGGTGGAGCGCTACCTGCCCCTCGCCCCCAAGCTTCTGAAGACCCTCGAGGCCTACCTGGAGGCCCGCACCCTGGAGGAGGCTGCGGAGAAGCTCCACATCCACCCGAATACCCTTCGCTACCGCCTAAAGCGCATTGAGGAGGGGATAGGCCCCCTCTCCCGCCCCGAGACCCTGGCCCGGGTCCACCTGGCCCTTAGGGCGCGGGACCTCCTCCTGGGCTAAAATGGAAGCCATGGGAAAACTCCGCGCGCTCACCCTGGCGCTCCTCTTCTTGTTGGGCGGCGGGGGAGGAGCCCAGACCCTCCTGGAAGCCACCGCCGTGGCCGCCTTGGCCTCGAGCCTGGACCCTGGGGTGCGCCTGCCCGCGGGGAGCTACAAGGCGAAAAGCCCCGAGCCCCTCCTGGCCCGCTTCCCCGAGGCCCGGGGGTACGCCCTGGAGGCCTTCGTGGCCAAGGGCCTGGCGAGCCGGCTCCACGCCGCCTTCGTCCAGCAGGTTCTCACCGCCTTCGCCGCCGCGGGGTACTTCCTGGAAGGCCAGGAGGAAAAGGTGGTGGCGGGGGAGGTGCGGGTGAAATACGTGCTCAAGGACTCCCTAGGAAGGCCCGCCCTCCTTTTGGTGGTGCGGAAGGGGGACGAGTTGGTGTACGCCTTCGGGAAGCTTAAGTGACTAAATTCACGATTTTCCAGGCTCGTGCCAAAACTCTCCTCAAAGCTCCACCAGGTCCACCCGCTCCAGCACGGGAAGGGCCCTCAAGGCCTCTAAGACCTCGGGCGCAGGCTTCTGGTCCACGGTGAGGACAAAAAGGGCCCTCCCCCCGGGCACGTCCCGGCCGAGCTGCATCCCGGCGATGTTCACCCCCGCCTCCCCCAAAAGGGTCCCCACCTGCCCCACCACCCCGGGGCGGTCGTAGTTCACGCAGACCAGCATGTACCCCTCCGGGATGGCCTCGAGGGCATAGTCGTCCACGCCCACGAGCCTGGGCCTCCCCCCCATGACCACCCCTCGGGCCCTGCGGGACTCCTGGTCGGTGGTCAGGCGCACCTCCACCAGCCTGGTGTACTCCCCGGCCTCCTCCTGCCGCCAGGTGACAAGCCGGATCCCCCGGTCCTTGAGCAGGGGTTTGGCGGCCACCAGGTTCACCCCCTCCTGGCCCAAGACCCGGGAAAGGAGGCCCTTGGCCACGGCGCTGGCCACGGGCTCTGGGTCCTTCTCGTACCGGCCCAGGAACCCTACCTCCAAGACCTCCGGCCGCCCCCGGGTGATCTGGGCCAGGAGCTTGCCCAGGACCTCCCCGAGGGGCAGGAAGCCCTTCAGGGCCTCGAGGGCCTCGGGGTCAAACCCGGTGTTCAGGGCGTAGGCCAGGTCTCCCTCCAGGGTGCGCACCACCCGCTCCAGGATGGCCTCCCCCACCCTTTCCTGGGCCTCCACGGTGTTCGCCCCCAGGTGGGCGGTGAGGACGACCCGAGGGTGCTTTAGGAGGGGATGGTCCTTGGGCGGGGGCTCCACGCTGTAGACGTCCAAGCCGGCGGCGAAAAGGTGGCCCTCCTCCAGGACTTCCAGCAGGGCCTTCTCGTCCACGATCCCCCCCCTTGCCGCGTTCACCACCACCGCCCCCCGGGGCAGGAGGTAAAGCTCCCGCCGGCCGATCATCCCCCGGGTCTCCTCGGTGAGGGGGGTGTGCACGGTGAGGAAATGGCTTTGGCGGAGGAGGTCCTCCAGGTGCTCCAAAAGCTCCACCCCCAGGCTTTCCGCCCGGGTCCTGGGGATGTAGGGATCGTAGGCCAGAACCCGCATCTCAAAGCCCTTGGCAAACCGGGCCACCTGGCTACCGATCCGGCCCAGGCCCACGATGCCCAGGGTCTTCCCCTTGAGCTCCAGCCCCAAGAACCTGCGGTCCCACTCCCCCTGCCGAACCTTGCGGTCGGAGAGGGCAATGCCCCGGGCGGCGGCAAGGAGGAGGCCGAAGGCGAGCTCCGCAGCCGAGCGGGTGTTGGCCTCGGGGACGTTCACCACCAGGATGCCCAGGCGGCTTGCCGCCTCCAGGTCCACGTTGTCCACCCCTACCCCCCCCCGGCCCACCACCTTAAGCCGCTTTCCCCGACGGAGGAGCTCCTCGTCCACCTGGGTGCGGCTCCGGGTGATGAGGGCATCGTAGGCCGGGATGACCTCCAGAAGCTCCTCCCGGCCGATCCCCGGCCGGTAGTCCAGGAGCACCCCAGGGTATTTCAGGTCCCCAAGCCGCATGTCGTCCGCAACCAGCACCCGCCACATATACCCTTGACCCTAGCACGGGGAAACCCTTGGGGGCAAGCGCACCCCCCCGGCCCCGCGTGGTATCCTGGGCCGGGCCGAAGGAGGGTTATGAGGGTAGCCTTGGTCACCGATTCCACCGCCGACCTGCCGAAGCCCTTGAGGGAAGGGCTCGGAATCCGGGTCGTGCCCCTCTACGTGCACCTCGGGGGGAGGGTGTACCGGGACTGGGAGGAGATCACCCCCGGGGAGATCGTCCAGAAGGTACGGGCGGGAGAGACCTTCCCCACCACCAGTCAGCCCTCGCCCGAGGACTTCGCCAGGACGTACGCCCAGGCCCTCGAGGCGGCAGACCACGTCCTCTCGCTCCACCTCTCGGGCAGGCTCTCGGGCACGGTGCGCTCCGCGGAGCTGGCCGCGGGCCAGTTCCCCGGCAAGGTCACGGTCCTGGACACCCAGGCCACCTCTTTGGGCCTGGGCATGATGGTCCTAAGGGCCCACGAGCTCCTCTCGGAAGGGTACGGCCTGGAGGCCATGCTCAAGGAGATCCACCGCATCCGGGCCGACCACTTCGTGCGCTTCACCACGGCCACCCTGGAGTTCCTCAAGCGGGGTGGGCGCATCGGTGGGGCCCAGGCCTTGCTCGGCACCCTCCTCAACCTCAAGCCCATCCTCACCCTCAAGGAGGGCCGGGTGGAGACCGCAGGCCGGGCCCGGGGGGAAAGGAAGGCCCGAGAGGAGATCGTGAGGGACTTCCAGGCCTGGGCGGCGGGACGCCCACGCATCCGCGCCTTTTTCCTCTATAGCGGCGAGGAGGAGGCCGTGCGCGAGCTAAGGGAGAGGGTCCTCGCGCTTGGCCTCCCCGTGGAGGAGGCCCTGGTGAGCGAGATCGGGGCGGTGATCGCCAGCCACACCGGACCCGGGGCCTACGGGGTCTACGCCTACAGCCTCTAGCGGGGGGAAGGCGTGCGGGCTGTGGTGCAACGGGTTTCCGAGGCCTTCGTGGAGGTGGAGGGGGAGGTGGTGGGAAGGATCGGGCTGGGCCTCCTCGTCCTCCTGGGCGTGGGGCAGAAGGACAGCACCGAGGATGCCCTCTACCTGGCGCGGAAGATCGTCCACCTCCGGGTCTTCCCCGACCTCGAGGGCCGGATGAACCTCTCCCTCCGGGAGGTGGGGGGGGAGGTGCTTGTGGTGAGCCAGTTCACCCTCTACGCCGACACCCGTAAGGGCCACCGCCCCTCCTTTCTTAAGGCGGCTCCGCCCGATCAGGGCAAAAGGCTCTATGAGGCGGCCATAGAGGCCTTCCTCCAGCAGGGGGTCCATGTGGAAACCGGCATCTACGGGGCCCACATGCGGGTCCACCTGGTGAACGACGGCCCCGTCACCCTCCTCCTGGACTCGGAGGAGCGCCTTAGGCCGAGGTAGCCTCTCACACCTCTCACCCTCGCCCCGGGGAGAATGGGGCGTGCTCCCGGGCACGTGGTGAAGATGAAAAAGATAGAACCCAAGGACTGGATCCCCCTTATCAAGCCCTATACCAAGCCCAACATGGCCAGAAGCCTCCGCCAGGTGGCGAACACCCTCCTCCCCCTCCTCCTCCTCTTCTACCTGGCCCACCGGGCCCTTTCGGTCTCCCTCTTCCTTACCCTGGCCTTAGACGCCCTGGCCGCCCTCTTCCTGGTGCGCCTCTTCATCCTCCAGCACGACGCCGGCCACGGTTCCTTCTTTCCCAAGAAGTGGATGAACAACCTCCTGGGCTTCCTCGCTGGGGTTTTGACCCTCGTCCCCTACCACCACTGGCAGCTCTCCCACGCACGGCACCACGCCACGAGCGGCAACCTGGACAAGCGGGGGGTGGGGGACATTTACACCATGACCCTGGAGGAGTACCTGCGGGCCACCCCGAGCGAGCGCCTGCGGTACCGGCTCTACCGCAACCCCTTTGTGATGTTCCTCCTTGGGCCCCTCTACGTCTTCCTCCTCTCCTACCGCCTTCCCTTGGGCTACGGCTCGGAAAAGCCCTCGGTGCGGAACTCCGTGGCCCTCACCAACCTCTTCCTCGTCCTCCTCTGGGCGGGGATCTACCTGGGCTTCGGCCTCAAGACCCTCCTCCTCGTCTACCTCCCCATCCAGTACCTCGCCGGGATGGTGGGGATCTTCCTCTTCTACGTCCAGCACCAGTTTGAGGACGCCTACTGGGAGCACGACCCTCGCTGGGAGCACTTGAAGGCCGCCATGGAGGGGAGCACCTACCTAAAGCTTCCCAGGGTCCTCCAGTGGCTCACGGGGAACATCGGCTTCCACCACATCCACCACCTGGCCCCCAAGATCCCCAACTACCTCCTCCCCGAGGTGCAGGAGAAGGTGGACCTGGTGAAGGTGGCCCCCACCGTGACCCTCAGGGACGCCCTGGGCATCGCCTTCGCCGACCTGCACCTCCACGACGAGGAAAGCCGGAAGCTCATCGGCTTCAAGGAAGCCCACCGCAGGCTAAGGGAGAAGGCGAGGCTTGCTAGTGGCGGAAGTGGCGCACGCCCGTGAAGACCATGGCCATCCCCGCCTCCTCCGCCGCCCGGATGGAGTCCCCGTCCCGGAGGCTTCCCCCGGGCTGGATGACGGCGGCTACCCCGAAGGAGGCGGCGAGGCGAAGGACGTCGTCAAAGGGGAAGAAGGCGTCGGAGGCCAAGACGGCTCCCCTCGCCCCCTCCCCTGCGGCCTCGAGGGCGTGCCGGGCGGCGGCGAGGCGGTTTGTCTGTCCTACCCCGATCCCCAGGGTCCTTCCCCCCTTGGCCACCACGATGGCGTTGGAGCGCACGTGCTTCACCACCTTCCAGGCGAAGAGGAGGTCCTGCCACTCCGCCTCGGTGGGCGCCTTCTTAGTGACCACCCGGAGGTCCACCGGGTCCATGGCATCGGCGTCCTGCAGGAGCACCCCACCCCTTAGCCGCCTCAGGTCCAGGTAGAGGCCCTGGGCGGGGAAGGGCACCCGGAGGAGGCGGAGGTTTCTCTTCTTGGCCAAGACCGCCAGGGCCTCCTGGCTGAAGGCGGGGGCGAGGACCACCTCGAGGAAGACCTCCCCCAAGGCTTGGGCGGTGGGGCCGTCCACCTCCCGGTTGAAGGCCACGATCCCCCCGAAGATGGAGACGAGATCCGCGGCGTAGGCCTTCCTGTAGGCCTCCAAGGGCCCCTCCCCCAGGGCCACCCCGCAGGGGTTCTGGTGCTTCACCGCCACGCAGGCGGGTTCCGCGAACTCCGAGACCAGGTTCCAGGCGGCCTCCGCGTCCAGGTAGTTGTTGAAGCTCATGGCCTTGCCCTGGAGGACTTCGGCCAGAAGCAAGGGGCCTTCCTCCCCCACCACCCGGTAGAGGGCCGCCTCCTGGTGGGGGTTCTCCCCGTAGCGCAGGGGCGCCGCCCTCTTCAGGACCAGGAACTTCTCCTCGGGGAACTTCTCCCCGGCCAGCCACTCGGCGATGGCGGCGTCGTAGGCGGCGGTGTGGGCGAAGGCCTTGCGGGCAAGCTCCCGGCGGAACTCCGGCGTGGGCCCCTCCCTAAGGGCCTCGAGGACCTTCCCGTAGTCCCCGGGGTCGCAGACGGGGAGGACCGCCAGGTGGTTCTTGGCCGCCGCCCGGAGCATGGCGGGCCCCCCGATGTCCACCTGCTCCAGCGCCTCCTCAAAGGAAGCCCCCCGGGCCACCGCCTCCCGGAAGGGGTAGAGGTTCACCGCCAGGACGCCGATGCGCTCCAGGCCCAAGGACCTAAGCTCCTCCTCCTGGTCGGGCCGGGCGAGGAGGGCGGCGTGCACCCTGGGGTGGAGGGTCTTGACCCGGCCCGAGAGGACCTCGGGAAAGCCGGTGAACTCGGAGATGTAGGTCACGGGAAGCCCGGCCTCCTTCAGGACCCGGTACGTCCCCCCGGTGGCGAGGAGGCGGAAGCCCAGGTCCACAAGGCCCCGGGCGAAGGCCTCGAGGCCCCGCTTGTCAGAAACGGAGAGGAGCGCCCACATGAAAGGGATTGTACCCGCTAAACTGAGGGGGATGACCATCTACGAGGGCATCCAAAAGGCCATCCGGGAGGCCATGAAGGCCAAGGACCAGAAGACCCTGGACTTCGCCCGGGTAGTCAAGGCGGAGTTGGACCGCAAGGGGGACGGCAAACCCCTCCCCGACGCCGAGGCGGTCAAGGTCCTGAAGGCCCTCAAGGAGATCGCCCTGGAGCAGGGAAACGCCTTTGAGGCAGAGTTCTTGGACCGCTTTTTGCCCAAGGAGATGACTGAGGAGGAAATAGAGGCCTGGATCCGGGAAAACCTTGACCTCTCCCGGTTCAAAAACCCCCTGGCCGCCATCGGGGCCGTGACCCAGGCCCTGGGACCGAAGGCGCCTGGGGAGAAGGTGCGCCGGGTCATTGAGCGCATGGCCCGATGAGCCCCTGGAAGCGCCTGGACCTGGAGGAGATCCTCTCCGAGCCCGTGCGCCTGGTGCGGGAGCGCCTCCGGACCCACACGGGCAAGGAGATCACCTATGTCTACCGCCCCGGGCCGGTGGCGGCGAGCTTCGTCCTGCCCGTGACCGAGGAGGGCACCGCCCTCCTCATCCGGCAGTACCGCCACCCCACCGGGAAGTTCCTCCTGGAGGTGCCTGCGGGGAAGGTGGACGCAGGGGAAAGCCCTGAGGAAGCCGCAAGGCGCGAGCTTTTGGAGGAGATCGGCGCGGAGGCCGAGGCTTTCCTCCCCCTACCTCCCTTCCACCCCCAGCCCTCCTTCACCGCCGTGGTCTTCCACCCCTTCCTGGCCCTCAAGGCCCGCATCGTCCGTCCCCCCGCCCTCGAGGAGGGGGAGCTTTTGGAGCCCGTGCTCCTTCCCCTTAAGGAGGTGTACGCCCTCTTGGAGCGGGGGGAGATCCAGGACGCCTCCACCGCCCTCACCCTCTTTTACGCCAGGCCCCGCCTCGAGGCCCTGGGCCTCCTAAAGCCCTAGCGCAAAACCTGGGCAAAGGAGCGCATAAACTTGGCCTGGGAAAGCCTTCCCGGCCCTGGTAGACTGGCCCCGTATGAAACCCCTGGTGAGAACGCCCCTACCGGGGCCCAAGGCCAAGGCCCTCTTGGAACGGGGGGAAGGGGTCCTCTCCCCTTCCTACGTCCGGCCCTACCCCTTCGTCCCGGCTCGAGGGCAGGGCGTCTTCCTGGAGGATGTGGACGGGAACGTCTTCCTGGACTTCATGGCGGGGATTGCGGTGAACACCACGGGCTACGCCCATCCCAGGGTGTTGGAGGCCGTCCGGGCCCAGGCGGAGCGCTTCGCCCACGTCTGCTTCTCCGACTTCACCCACGAGCCCACCCTTTCCCTGGCGGAGCGCCTGGTGGCCAGGCTCGGGGGAGGGTACAGGGTCTTCTTCGGAAACTCGGGGACCGAGGCCATAGAGGCCGCCATCAAGCTCGTCCGCCACCACACGGGCAGGCCTTACCTCCTCGCCTTCACCGGGGCCTTCCACGGAAGAAGCCTCGGCGCCCTCTCCCTCACCGCCAGCAAGAGCGCCTACCGCAAAGGGTTCGGGCCCCTTCTCCCCGGGGTGATCCATGTGCCCTTTCCCAACCCCTTCCGCCCCCCCCTCGGGGCCTCCTCGGAAAACGTGGGAGAGGTGGTCTTGGAACACCTGGAGCACCTCTTCCGCACCGCGGTCCCTCCGGAGGAGGTGGCCGCCTTCTTTGTGGAACCCATCCAGGGCGAAGGGGGGTACGTGGTCCCCCCGGCAGGCTTCCTCCCCAGGCTCAAGGCCCTTTTGGAGCGCCACGGCATCCTCCTGGTGGCGGACGAGGTGCAGACGGGAGCAGGCCGCACGGGGCGCTTCCTGGCCCTGGAACACGAGGGGGTAGAGGCGGACGTCTACGTCCTGGCCAAGGGGCTGGCCTCGGGGTATCCCCTAAGCGCCCTCCTCTTCCGGGAAGAGCTCGGCAGCTGGCGGCCCGCCTCCCACGGCACCACCTTCGGCGGGCAAGCGGTGGCGGCGGCAGCGGCCCACGCCACCCTGGACCTTCTGGAGGAAGGGCTCATGGAAAACGCCGCCCGGGTGGGCGGCTACCTCCTCGAGGAGCTCAAGGCCATGCAAACCCGCTTCCCCTTCCTCGGGGACGTGCGGGGCAGGGGGCTCATGATCGGGCTGGACTTCGGGACCCCAAGAGAGGAGCGTCCGGACCTAAGGGACAAGGCCCAAAGGCTGGCCTTTGAGAAGGGCCTCCTGACCCTGGCTGCGGGGCCCTCCGCCCTGCGCTTGGCCCCGCCCCTCCTCCTCTCCCGGGAGGAGGCGGCCATGGGGCTGGAGATCCTGGAGGAAGTCTTCCGGAGCCTGTAACCTTGCCCCCTCCCGGGGGCGGCCGGGGCCCCCACGCTGGCCCAAGCCAGCGTGGGGTGGGATTACCTGGGCTCCCCCGGCCAGTCCCCCACCACGCCAGGAGCGGCCCATTCCAGGGTGAGGAGTTCCTGCAGCGTGGCCTTCCTGCCCGCGGGGATGCGTACCACGCCCTTGCGGTCCCGGATAGGGCCGGTGAAGGGATCAAAGCTGGGGTTCGGGCCGGACATGTCCTTCAGGAGGGCCAGGATCCGGTCGTAGACCGCCACCTGCCTGCCGCCCACGCTCATCCGGGCTTTCTGCAAGAGGGGCACGTGCTTGGGGTTGATGGGGACCCCGTAGTCCGCCCCCATCTCCACCGCCCCCTGTTTTAGGAGCCAGAAGTAGTCCACGTTCTCCAGGTTCTTGGCGGTGTAAACCCCTTCCTTCACCTTCTTCAGGAAGTCCGTGTAGATGACCTCCCAGTGGACGATCTGCCCGGAGACCACGTGGTCGGGGGCAAACTTAAGCATGGGGGTGTAGTGGCCAAAGGCATAGGCCCCCTTCCTGGCCGCGGTCTGGATCACTGTGGGGCTGTCCTCGGTGAAGGCGAAGACGTCCGCCCCTTGGGCGAGGAGGGCCTCCGTGGCCTCCCGGGCCTTGGCCGGGTCGTACCAGGCGTTGATCCAGCGCACCAGAACCTGGGCCTTAGGGTTCACCGCCCGCACCCCCAGGGCAAAGGCGTTGATGTGCCGCTTCACCTCGGGGATCGGGTAGGCGGCCACGTACCCCACCTTGCCCGTCCGGGAAAGCGCCCCAGCGGCGAGGCCGTTCAGGTAGTAGACCTGGTAGAAGTCGGCCATGTAGGTGGCCACGTTGGGAGCCCGCCTCACCCCGGTGGCGTGGGCAAAGAGGACATCGGGGTACTTCTTGGCGGCCTCGAGGACCGCCTCCCCATACCCGAAGCTGGTGGCAAAGATCACCTTGCACCCTTCCCGCACGAAGCGCTCTATGACGGGCAGGGCCTGGGCCTCGGGCACGCTCTCCACGTACCGGGTCTCCAGCCAAGGCAATGCCGCCTCCGCCTTCTTCCGCCCCAGGTCGTGGGCGTAGGTCCAGCCCGCATCCCCCACCGGGCCCACGTAGATGAAGCAGGCCTTGAGCTTCTCCCCCTGGGCCAGGGCCAGGCCCAGGGCCGCCAACAAGAAGGGTACCCACCTCCGCATACGGCTCACCTCCCCCGCTCAAAGGGCTGGCCCAGGGCCTTAGGGGCCCGGGCGCGGCCCGAGAGGGCCAGGACCAGGATAACCAAAAGGTAGGGCATGGCGGCGAAGGCCTCGGAGGGAATGGGCAGGCTGCCCTGGAGGCGGAACTGCAGGAAAAAGAGGAGGCCGAAGAGGTAGGCGCCCAGAACCGCCCTCAGGGGCTCCCACGCGGCCAGGATCACCAAGGCCACAGCCACCCAGCCGAGGCCCGCCGTCATGCCATCCGTCCAGGACGGGCGGTAGGCCAGGGAGAGGTAGGCCCCGGCGAGGCCGATTAGCCCGCCCCCTAGGGCCAGCGCCCCGTACCGCACCCCGTCCACGCTCACGCCGAAGAGGTCGGCCGCCCTGGGGTTTTCCCCCACGCTCCGGAGGTGGAGCCCGAACCGGGTGCGGTAAAGGAGGTGGTGAAGGCCCAGGGCCAGGAGGAGGGCCAGCAGGGCAAGCCCCCCCTCGGGAAGGGGGTGCTCCAGGGGCACCCCTTCGTAGCGCTTGCCGAGAAGCCCCGAAGCCCCAAGCCCCAGGGCCGCCACGGCAAGCCCGGCCACGAACTGGTTGGCCCTCAGAGTTACGGCGAAGAAGCCCAGGAAGACGCCGCCTAAGACCCCCACCCCCACCCCCGCCAGGAGGCCCAAGGGGGGGGAGGCCCAGAGGGCCACCGCGAAGGCGGCCAGGGCCGCCAGGGCCATGATCCCCTCCACCCCGAGGTTCACCACCCCGCTCCGCTCCCCGAGGAGGGCCCCCAGGGAGGCGAGGAGGAGGGGGGTTCCGAAAAGCACCGCTCGCAACAGCGCCTCTTCCATCAGCGCCTCCAGAGGATCCGATGCCGGCTTACCGCCTCGGCCCCGATGAGAGCGAGGAGCAAAAGCCCGCTGGCCACGTCCACCACCCTGAAGGGCATGGAGAGGGCGAGCTTCAGAGCGTCCGCCCCCGCCAGGATTAGGCCCAAAAGGGGGGCGGTGAGGAGGACCCCGAGGGGCCTTCCCCGGGCGAGCCAGGCCGCCAGGATGGCGGTGAAGCCGTAGCCCAAGGAGATCTGGGCCGGCTCCAGAAGCCTCAGGTGGATCCCCGCCACCTCCCCTACCCCGGCGAGGCCGGAAAGCAGGCCCGAGGTCAGGGCGGCGAGGAGGAGGAGCCTACCCTCTTTGAGCCCTAGGTATCGGGCCGCCTGTGGGTTCTCCCCCAGGACCCGCCAGGCGAAGCCCAGGGGGGTACGGGAGAGGAGAAGCTGGAGGAGGAAGGCCGCCGCCACCCCGAAAAGCAGGGTAGGCCAGGGGACCAGGGTCTCCCCCAGGTGGGGAAGCTGGGCCTCCGGGGGAAACCGGTCGGTGTAGAGGAAACCCAGGGCCATCTGCCCCTTCCATGGGCCCGCCACCAGGTAGACCACCAGGGAGGAGGCCAGGTAGTTCTGCATGAGGGTGGTGAGGATCTCGCTGGCCCCGAAGCGCACCTTGAGCCAGGCGGCAAGGCCCGCCCACAAGGCCCCAAGCCCCCCCCCGAAGAGAAACATGAGGACCGGCGTCCAGGGGCCCGGCGGCAGGAAGAGGGCCGCATAGGTGGCCCCCACCGCCCCCAGGAGGAGCTGCCCCTCGGCCCCGATGTTGAAGAAGCCCACCCGAAAGCCCAGGGCGAGCCCTGCCCCGATGAGGAGGAGAGGGACGGCGCGCCGGGCCACCTCCGCCAGCCCCAAGGGGTCGGTGAGGGGGGAAAGGAGGAGGCCGTAGGCGCGAAGGGGAGCAACCCCATAGGCCAGAAAGAGGACCCCTAGGGCGAGGAGGGCCAGGAGGAGGAAGAGGGCGTAGGCCAGAAGGACCTTCCTGGGGGTGGGGTTCGGGTCCAGCTCCAACCTCACGCCCGCCCCTCCGCCATCATCCGGCCCAGGCGCTCCCGGTTCGCCGCTTCCCGGGAAATGGGCCCCACCAGCCGGCCGCGGTGGAGGGCCGCCACCCGGTGAGCGAGGGCCAGGATCTCGTCCAGATCCTCGCTTATGAGGAGAATGGCGGCCCCCTCCCGCGCCAGGTCCAGAAGCCGGGCATGAACCTCCTCCGCCGCCCCCGCGTCCACCCCGTAGGTGGGGTGCATGGCCAGGACGAGCTTGGGACCCTCCTTGAGCTCCCGGGCCAGGATCACCTTCTGCACGTTACCGCCGGAGAGGGCCCGCACCGGGGTGCGGGGCGTGGGGGCTTGGATGCGGTAGCGGGCGATGAGGGCCTCCGCGTCCCGCTCCATGGCTCTATAGTCCAGAAGTCCGCGCCGGGCGTAGCGGGGGTAGGTGCGCAGGGCGAGGTTCTCCGCCACGCTCATCCCCCCCACCACCCCCATGGCCCGCTCCTCGGGCACGTGGGCCACCCCCAGGGCATAGAGGCGGGCGGGGTCTTCGGGCAAGGGCCTACCCAGGAAGCGGACCCGCCCGCGGTACGGCCTGAGGCCGGCCAGGGCCTCCAGAAGCTCCCGCTGGCCGCTTCCCGCCACCCCGGCGATGCCCAGGACCTCCCCGGCCCTCAGGGCGAAGGAGACCCCCTGGACGGGAAAGCCGTGCCGAGGGACCATGAGGTCCTCCACCTCCAGGACCACCGCCTCCCCGGGCGGGGCGGCCCTGGGGAGGGGGGCCGGGCTCCGCCCCACCATGAGGCGGATCAAGGCGTCCTTGTCCGCCTCCTCGCGCCGCAGCTCCCCCACCTTTTCCCCCGCCCTGAGGACGACCACGCGGTCGGCGATGGCCAGGACCTCGTCCAGCTTGTGGCTGATAAAGAGGACCGCCAGGCCCGAGGACCTCAACCTCCGGATCTCTTGGAAAAGGCCTTCCACCTCCTTGGGGGTGAGGACGCTGGTAGGCTCGTCCAGGACGAGCACTTTGGGGCGGGCAAGGAGGGCCCTGAGGAGCTCTACCCGCTGCTTCTCCCCTGCGGAGAGACGGTGCACGGGCGCCTCGAGGTCCACCCCCAGGGGGTGCCCCGCCAGAAGCCCTTTTAGCCTCGCCACCAGGGCCCTGCGGGAGAAGACGGGGGGCAGGTCCAGGCCCAGGGCCAGGTTCTCCGCCACGGTGTGGGCCTCAATGAGCTCGGGGTGCTGGGGCACGAGGGCGATGCCGAGCCTCTGGGCGGCCCTGGGGGAGGGGATGCGCACCTCCTTGCCCTCGAGGAAAATCCGCCCCTCGTCCGGGGCGTAGAGGCCGTAGAGGAGGCTCACCAGGGTGGTCTTCCCCGCGCCGTTCTCCCCTAGAAGGGCCACCACTTCGCCCCCCCGCACCTCGAGGCTGATCCCCCGGTTGGCCACCACGGGGCCGAAGCGCTTGGTGACGTTCTCCAGCCGCAACATGGAAAGGCCCGTGCGGGCCCGGAGTGAGGATACCATAGCCAAGCCGGGCTACCCGCGCACCGCCCGCAAGGGAACCCCCTCCTCTCGGGCCCAGGCCTCCCAAAGGAGGGCGGGGCGCTCCAGGAAGCGGGCACAGAGCCTGGCGTAGGCGGGGTTGTCCGGGGAGGCCGGGCTGAAGGCCGCCTCTAGGAGCTCGGGAAGCCCCGCCTTCTGGCAGAAGCGGGCCCAAAGGTGCGGCTCGAGGGCCGCGAGGGCCACCTCCCCCTCCTTCGCCCGGTAGACCCCGTAGCAGAGGACGGAACCGTCCAGGAAAGGAAGAGGGGGGTAGGCGATCCCCCTCACCGCCTCGGAGAGGGCCACCTCGTAGACCCCACCCCCTAGAAGAAGCCCCTTCAGGGCCAAGAGGGCCGCCTGGAATGCCCCGGCGAGATCGGCGAACTGAAAAGCTTTCCAGGGAAATCGGCCTAGAAGCCCCGCTTCGGCGAGATAGGTAAGGTCATGCCCAGGATCCGGAACCTCGGGGTAGCCTCGGAGGCGCACATAGACCAGGCGAGGGTTGACCTTCAGGAGCGCTTCTGGCCCTACCCCCAACCGTTCCATCACCCCAGGGCGGTTGGCCTCCAGAAGAAGGGCGCTTTCCTCTACCAGGGCCAGCAAAGCCTCCCGGCCCTCCGCCCTCTTGAGGTCCAGCACCCGCACCTCTTTGCCCCCGTTGAGGAAACGGTAGGCCCCGGGGGCCAGGGTCGCCAGGGGATCCCCCCCGGGGGGCTCCACCTTGAGCACCGGGAAACCCAAGTCCAAAAGGAACTTCCCCGCCAGGGGCCCGGGAAGGAGGCGGGTCAGGTCCAGCACCCTACCGGGGGGCCATGCGGAGGGCGCCATCTAGCCTTATGACCTCCCCGTTCAGCATGGGGTTCTCCACGATGTGGAGGACGAGGGCAGCGTACTCCTCAGGGTGGCCAAGCCGCCGAGGAAAGGGAACCTGCTCCGCCAGGGAAGCCTTCGCCTTCTCGGGCAGGCCTTGTAGGAGAGGGGTATCAAAGAGCCCGGGAGCGAGGGTGACCACCCGGATCCCCCACTCCGCCAGCTCCCGGGCCGCAGGCAGGGTCAGCCCCACCACGCCCCCCTTGCTGGCCGAGTAGGCCGCCTGTCCCACCTGGCCCTCAAAGGCGGCCACGCTGGCGGTATTCACGATAACCCCCCGCTGGCCCTCGGCATCGGGCGGGCTCTCCCGCATAGCCCAGGCCGCCAAGCGGAGGGCGTTAAAGGTGCCCACCAGGTTGACCTCCACCACCCTCCGGAACGAGTCCAGGTCGTGGGGGCCCTCCCGGCCCAGGATTTTGCGGGCAAGGCCCACTCCGGCAGCGTTCACCAGGACGAACAGGGGGGCCTGGGCCACCGCTTCCCGCACCGCCCGCTCCACATCCTCCGGCCGGGTCACATCCCCCTCCACATACCCTAGGCCAGGGTCCTCCCCCCGCCTTAGGTCCAGGACCGTCACCCGGTACCCCCTGGCCGCCAACGCCAGGGCCGTAGCCCGCCCTAATCCCGAAGCCCCACCCGTTACCAAGGCGCTCCGCGTCATGCCAGCCTCTGGAGGATCGTGGCCGTAGCCTGGCCGTGGCCGATGCACATCACCTGCAAACCGAACTCCCCCCCGGTGCGCTCCAGCTCGTAGAGGAGCTTGGTCATGAGGATAGCCCCCGTGGCCCCCAGGGGGTGGCCGTGGGCGATGGCCCCACCATTGGGGTTCACCCGCTCAGGATCGGGGCCAAGCTCCCGCAAGAAGGCGAGGACAACGCTGGCAAAAGCCTCGTTGACCTCTATCACATCCAGGTCCCGCACGGAAAGGCGGGCCCTTTCCAGGGCCTTTCTGGCAGCGGGGACCACCTCCAAAAGCTGGAGCGTGGGGTCTCCCGCCACCACCACCCGGGCCAGGAAGCGGGCCCTGGGGCGAAGGCCCAAGGCCAAGGCCTTCTCCCTCTCCCCTAGGAGCAAGGCAGAGGCCCCATCGGAGATCTGGCTGGAGTTCCCTGCGGTCACCACCCCGTCTTCCCGAAAGACGGGCTTGAGGGCCAGCATCTTCTCGTAGTCGGCATCCGGGCGGACCCCCTCGTCCCGGTCCAGGAGGAAGGGCCTGCCCTCCCCGTCCAAACCCTCCAGAAAGACCATCTGGCTGCGGAACCGGCCTTCAGCCGTGGCCCTCGCCGCCCGCTTGTGGGAAAGGTAGCCCCACTCGTCCAGCTCCTCCCGGCAAAACCCGTATCGCTCGGCGATGCGTTCGGCGCTTTCCCCCTGGTGGACGAGCTCGTATTTTTGGAAAAGCTCAGGGTTCAAGGTGTGGAAGCTTCCGCCGATGTCTGAGAACATGGGCACCCGGGTCATGCTCTCCACCCCGCCGGCGATGGCGAAGTCCAGGTCGCCCGCGGCGATGGCCTGGGCGGCGAAGTGGACCGCCTGCTGGCTGGAGCCGCACATGCGGTTCAGGGTGACCGCGGGCACCTCCCGGGGAAGCCGGGAAAGGAGCACGGCAAGCCGCCCCAGGTTGGCCCCCTGCTCCCCCACCTGGGTCACGCACCCCGTGACCACGTCCCCGATCGCCTTAGGGTCTATCCCCGATCGGTCCAGGAGGGCATCCAGCACCCGGGCATAAAGGGCATCCGGACGCCAGGCTCGCAAGGCCCCGTTCCGCTTACCGATGGGCGTGCGCACCGCCTCGAGGATCACCGGCTCTCCCATCTCTGTGCCCTCCCCTCCAGGCTACCGGGGGTGGCCGAGGTCCGCAAGGACCCTAAGGGTAGGGGCCCAAGGCCCCGGGGTTCCTCACCGCCACAAAGGCCCCGTAGACCCGGCTTGCCCCCGCCCGGAGAAGAGCCTCCTTGGCCCTAAGGAAGGTGGCTCCGCTGGTAAGTACGTCGTCCAAAAGAAGCCAGGGGCCCTCCACCCTAAGGGCGGGGGCGAAGAGGTCCCCGGGGAGCTTGTGGCGGGCCCGTCCCCTGGAGGGCTGGCTTGGGGCGTAGCGCACCCGGCGAAGGGCTCTCCGGTAGGGAAGGCCCAGGAGGCGGGCCACCTCCTGGGCAAGAAGCTCGGGCGGGTTGTACCCCCGGAGGAGAAGCCGGGAAAGAAGGGTGGGCACCGCCGTAACCCCATGGAGGGCCCAACCCGCCTCCCGCACCCCTTCCGCCAGCGGACCGGCCAAAAGGGGAGCCAGGCCGAAGCGCCTGCCGTACTTGAGGGCCCGCACCAGGCCCCCCACCCGGCCATAAAGCCCTAGGTAGACCATCTCCCCATGCCTCTCCGCCCGAAGCCCCTGGCGGCAGGAGGCGCAAAGGAGGGGCTGGTCCAGCCTCCCCCCGCACCCGGGGCAGGCATGGCCCAGAAGCCCCTCAAGCCAGCCCCAAGGCATCCCTTAAGGCCTCGTCAAAGGGAGGGTAGAGAACCCCCTTCTCCGTGACGATGCCGGTGAGGTAGCGGTGGGGGGTCAGGTCAAAGGCCGGATGGTAGGCGGGAAAGCCTTGAGGGGCGAGGCGCACGCCCCTTAGCTCCAGGACCTCCTCGGGAGGCCTCTCCTCTATAGGGATGCCCTCCCCGCTTGGGAGCTTGGGATCCACAGAGGAAAGGGGAAGGGCGGCGTAGAAGGGGATGCCGTGGTGGTGGGCCAGGACCGCCAGGGCGTAGGTGCCGATCTTGTTGGCGAAGTCGCCGTTTAAGGCCATGCGGTCCGCTCCCACGATGACCGCGTCCACCTTTCCCCGGGCCATGAGGAAGCCCGCCATGTTGTCGGCGATGAGGGTGGCGGGAACCCCCGCCTTCATCAGCTCAAAGGCGGTGAGGCGGGCCCCTTGGAGGTAGGGCCGGGTCTCGTCCACCCAAACGTGGGTCACCCGCCCCTGGCGGAACCCCTCCACGATGGCCCCCAAAGCGGTCCCGTAGCCCCCGGTGGCCAGAGGCCCGGTGTTGCAGTGGGTGAGGACCTGGCCCCTCACCACCTTGGCTCCGTAGTGGCTTATCGCCTTCTCCGTCTCCTCCACCTCCCGCCACAGGGCAAAGGCCTCCCTTAGGCTGGCCACGGGATCACCCCAGTGGGGGCGCATCCTGTCTAAGGCGTGAAAGAGGTTGACCGCGGTGGGGCGGCTTTGGCGCAAGAGGTGGTCCGCCGCCTTTAGGTCCTCCCCGGCCAGGTGGGCGAGGACCAGGCCAAAGGCCGCCGCTACCCCGATGGCCGGAGCCCCCCTGACCACCATGGTGCGAATGGCCTCCGCCATCTCCTGAGCGGTGCGCACCGGAACCCAGACCTCCTCTAGGGGAAGCCGCCTTTGGTCCAGAAGCCAAAAAACTCCCTTCTCCTCGTCAAACCGGAAGGGCAGGACCCGCTCCACGGACCCAAGTCTACGCCAGGCGGAGCACCCTATCGTCCCCTGGGCGCACCTGGCCCCGACCGTCCCGGTTGGAGGTGGTGACATAAAGGGCCCCATCCGGCCCCACCTGGACCTCCCGCAGGCGGCCAAAGCCCGAAAGCATAGGCTCCGCCCTGACCACGCGCCACCGGCCCCTTTCCCCCTGAAGCCTAAGGCGTAGGAGGGCCTGTCCCCTGAGCCCGGCCACATAAAGCTCTCCCTTCCAGAAGGCCAGGTTACCGGGAGGAAAGCCTTCGGGCCAAACATAAAGCGGATCCACATAGCCCGGCTCCTCCCCCCGGCCCACCACCTGAGGCCAACCGTAGTTCCCTCCGGGGCGGATCAGGTTGATCTCATCGTAGCCGTAGCCTTGCTCTCCGCTAGGGCCGTGTTCGCTGGCAAAGAGCTCGCCCGTCTCGGGATGCCAGGCCAGCCCCTGGGGATTGCGATGGCCATAGCTCCAGATCTCGGGCCTGGTTCCGGGACGGCCCAAGAAGGGGTTGCCAGGCGCGGGCTCCCCCTCGGGGGTTAGGCGCAGGATCTTGCCCCCTAAGGAGGAAAGGTCCTGGGCCATGGCCCGCTCGTACCCCTCTCCCGTGGTCACATAGAGCATCCCATCGGGACCGAAGGCGATCCGGCCTCCCGAGTGCAGGCCGTGGGGCCGGGCGGGAATCCCGTCCAGGATAACGCGCTCCCACACCCCCCGCTCCCCCAGATGCCGGAGGCGCACCACCTGGTTCCTCAGGCCTCCCTCCTCCACGGTGCGGTAGGCGTAGACGTAGGGCGCCTCGGGAAAGCGGGGGTGGAGGGCAAGGCCCAAAAGCCCAGACTCCCCCCGGCGGTAGACGGGAAGCTCGGCGTAGGTGGAAAGCCTTCCCTCCCTAAAAAGCCGGATCCTCCCAGGCCTTTCCGAGATGAGCATCCCCCCACCGGGCAGAAAGGCCAGGGCCCAGGGGACCTCGAGGCCCCCCACCACCTCCTCGGCCCTTAGCCCCTGGCCCCGGGAAAGCCCTAGGCCCAAAAGCCCCACAAGAAGCCGCCTGCGGCTAAGCATGACCCCTCCTTGGCAAAAGCCTACCAAAGCCGGGCCCCACCCCATGGGGGCGGGGCCCGGTTCCTAAACCCTAAAGGGAAAAGGCTAGGGCCTCACCGTCCCCGAAAGCCTCAAGAGGAACCGTTCCGTCCTATAGCGCACCGTGGCCTCCTGGGCGCTGGTGGCGTTTCCGGAAATTCTGGCCCCCACGTAGAAGGTGCCGCTTTGGATGGCCTGTACCTGGGCGGCCGTGGCCTGGGCCTGCCCCTCCACGCACATCGCCCCCGAGGAGAGGGCCGAGACATCCTTGGTGCCCTCGGCCAGCTTGTTGGCCTCCTGGAAGAGCGTCCCCGCATCCCCGCCCAGATAAGCGGTATAAGCCACACTCCCCTGGAAGCTCGCCCCCGGAGTCTCCGAGGCGAAGCACACCTTATAGTCCAAGGTGACCCCGGTGAGGTTCACCCGGGAGTCGGGGGTGTAGCGGATCTCCACGGGGCCCACCGTCTTGGGGTTGGGGCTGATGCCCCCCTGTCCCACCGTGAAGGTGCCCGAGAGGTCCACAAAGTTCAAGACGTTGAGCTCATAGTTGAAAGGAGCGCTACAGGCGGCAACCCCCAAAAGGAGCCCTACCCAGAACCAGCCCCTAGCCAAAAGCCTGTACCCCTCGCCCTTACGCATCCTTGCCTCCCTTCCGAGACCCCTAGGGTCCTTACCTCCATCCTCCTCAGGGGGGCTTACAAAAACCTTAAACGGGGGAGGAGGCCTACACCCCCTCTCCCCTGACCCAGAAGGGTGGCCTCAGGCCTTGGGGTCCAGGATCACCTTCACCGCCTGGCCTTGGCGCAACAGGGCAAAGGCCTCCCGGTAACGGCTTAGGGGCAAGCGGTGGGTGATGAGGGGGCTTAGGTCCACCCGGCCCGAATAGACCAAGGCCGTGCCCTGCATCCAGGTTTGCCAAAGCCGCCTCCCGGCGATGCCGTAGGCGGTGATGCCCCGCATCACCAGCTCCCCGGCCAGGTCAAAGCGGATGGGATCGGAGGGAATGCCCAGAATCCTCGCCTCCCCCCCAGGGAGCAGGGCCCGGAGGCCCTGGTGGATGGCGCTTTCGTTGCCAGAAAACTCCAAAAGCACCTCCACCCCACTTCCGGTAACCCTCCGCACCACTTCCAGGAGGTCCTCCTCCAAGGGGTTCACCACCCGGTCGGCGTAGGGCCGAGCAAAGGCCAACCGGTAGGGGTTAGGGTCGGAAACCAGAATGGGCCCCGCCCCGCTCGCCCGGGCCACCATGGCCGCCATCAGACCGATGGGCCCCGCCCCCGTGATGAGCACGCTCTTGCCCGAGACGCCGCTTCCGGCGTAGACCGTGTGCACGGCATTGCCAAAGGGCTCGAGGATAGCCCCGATCTCAAAGGGAAACCCCTCGGGGTGCACCCAGGCGTTCTCAGCCGGAACCACCGCGTACTGGGCAAACCCCCCATCCCGGTCCACCCCCAGGATTTCCGTGCGTAGGCACACATGGTAATGGCCCGCACGGCAGGCGGGGCAGGTGTGGCAAACGAGGTGGCTTTCCACACTGACCCGGTCCCCCACCTGCGGGCGCTTCACCCCAGGCCCCACCTTCTCCACCACCCCACTAAACTCGTGGCCGAGGACCAAAGGGGGCCGGATCCGCCCCTCAGCCCACGCATCCCAGTTCCAGATGTGCAGGTCGGTGCCGCAGATGCTGGCCGCTTCCACCCGCACCCGGATCTCCCCGGGGCCCGGCTCGGGCACGGGTCGCTCCACCAGGGTCAGGCCCTCCTCCGGGGCCAGCTTGGCCAAGGCGCGCATACCGGGGTCATGCTACCACCGGTAGGCCGCACCCACACCAAAGCGCACCGCGTCGTTGGCCTCGAGGGTGAGGCGTAAGCCCAAGGCCTCGGTGACGTCGTAGCCCAAGGCGAGGGCGAAGCGGGAAAACCGGCCGTCCCCGGGCAGGAAGGTGGAGGAGAGGGCGAAGGTGAGGCCGTCCCTGCGGTACTGGGCGGAGAAGGTCTGGACCCCCCGCAGGTCCACCTGGTAGCCCAGGAAGAGCTCGGGGCTCAGGTACTTGCCGATGGAGAACTGGGTGTCCTCCAGGGCCCCGCCCTGGAAGGCGGGCACCTGGACCTGGAAACGGTCCAGGCCCAGGGCCCGGCCCACCTCCCGCTCCAGCTGGCCCAGGACCAGGTTCTCCAGGGCCGCTCCCAGGGCGGTCTGGGGCAGGGTCTCGGCCAGGCGGGCGGGGTCGGGGGTGCCCAGGGCCAGTAGGGCGTAGATCTCGGGCTCAGAGAGAGGGGGAGAGGCGGTGAGGTGGGGCGTTAGGCGCACCCTCACCCGCCCCCCCTCGCGCACGAAGGCCCCGCTGGCCTCCAGAAAGACCCGGTACCCCCGGGTCTCCCCCCGGGCCTTGAGGACGAACTCCGGCAGGAGGCCCCGGTCGGGGGCAAAGCGGAGAAGGCTCCCCTCCGGGTCCAGGGCAAAGAGGGTGTCCCAGAGGCGGAAATTCCCCCAGAGGGCCTGGACCGTCCCGGTGAGGAAGGGATCCTGGTAGCTCCCGCCCAGGTAGACCTCCCCCTTGAGCTCCCCCTGGGCCAGGCTTTCCTGGACCAAGACGCCCCTTTCGGCGTAGAGGCGGACCCCGTCAAAGACGAGGGGAAGGGGAGCCGGCTTCTCCGCCACCTTCAGGCCTTCCCCGGAAAGCGTCCGCGCCCCCGCCTCCGGGATGGCGAGGCGGGCCCTGAGGATTTCGGCGTTTCCCGTGAGGTGGTAGGTGCCCCGCTCCTCGTAGAGGAAGAAGCCCTTCACGTCCAAAAGCCCCTCCTCCAGGTAGTACTGGGGATAGGCAAGGGGAAGCCTGCCGTAGCCCGCAAGCCGGAGGGGAAAGAGGGTGCCCTGGGCCTCCAACCCCCCGAGGCGGAGCTCCAGGGTGGCGGCGGGGTAGCGGAAGGCGGCCTCGAGGGGTGTGTCCTCCTTGAGGCCGGGGAGGGAGAGGGTTCCCTTGGCGGTCACGCGGAAGGACTCGAGGCCACCCTCCAGGCCGAGCCTCGCCCGACCGGGGAAGGGGGCGGTGAGGGCCAGCTCCCCCTCGGCCCTGGCCCCGCCGTCCAGGGAAAGGAGGCCCCGGGGCAGGTACCCCGCCACCGGCCCCAGGCGGAAGCGGAAGTCCCCGAAGGCGATCTGGAACCCCCCTTTTTGAAGCCGCACCTCCAGGGTCCCCGAGCCCTCGGGCCGGTAGGCCTTGAGGGCGGGGATGACCCGGAGGACCGGGGTGAAGACCGTGTCCTTGAGGCTCAGGTAGAGGTCGCTCCCCTCGGGGCTCCAGTACCCCCGCCCCTCCCACAGGCCCCGGCCGGAAAGCCGGAGGTAGTCCACGTCCAGCCGCCCCCGCCGGTAGCGGAGGACGGCCTTCCCCTTCAGCTCGTCCCCGCCCCCCCGGAAGACGAGGTTCTCCCCCAAGAGAGCCCCCTCCCCCCGCCCCGGGTCGGCCAGGGGCAGGCGCAGGTGGACCTGGCCCGTCCAGTACGCCTCCCCCTCGAGGGGCCCCGCCACCGCCTGCAGGAGGAGGTGGAGGGGAAAGCCCCGGGGCGAGGCGGCAAGCTCCAGCCTCTCCCCCTCTAGGTCCACCCTAAAGCCGCTCTCCCCAAGCCGCCCCTCCCCCCGCACACGCCCGGGAGCGGCCTCCCCAAAGAAGGCGAGAGGGAGGACCGTCCCCGCCACCTCCACCCTTCCAAAGAGGCTCCCCTCGGCCCTGGGCCCCTTGAAGGCGAGCCTCCCCGAAACCCGCCCCTTCAGGTAGGGGGCGTACCGGGCGAGGAAGTCCTCCAATGCGGCCTCCTGCAGCGAAAGCTCGCCCTCCAAGGGGAAAAGCCGCCCCGCCACCTGGATCCGGCCCACCCCCCCTTCCAGGAGGCCCTCCACCCGGTAGGCGCCGAAGATCCGCCCCCGGAAGCGGCTGTCCAGGGGAGGAAGGGGCAGGTCCACCGCCAGGTCCCCCCCTCCGGGGTAGGCCAACCGCCCCGAAAGGTAGGGGCCCTCCGCCGCCAAAAACGCCTCCCCAAGCCGCCCCGTGAGGGTGAGGGCCTGGGGACCCGCCCGGTAGCCTAAGCGGTAGCCCCCCTGGAGGTCCACCTCCCCCTCCAGCCGGCCTTCTCCCGCCGCCCACCAGGGGGAGGCGGGGTGCGTCCCCCAAAAGGCCACCCGGCTCCCCTCCCCCTCCAGGACCAGGGGGAGGCCGAAGGGGCGGAGGGCGAGCCTCCCCTCCACCCTTCCCCCGGCGTAGCGGAGCGCCCCCTCCCCCTCCGGGCTGGTAAGGGAGAGGCTCCAGGCCCAAAGGTCCACCCTTCCCTCCAGGGGAAGCCCGAGGCCTGGGACCCGGTAGGCGAGGAAGAGCGCCCCCCCCTCCCCCTGGGCCTCCACCCCTCCCGGGACCAGGGGGGCAAGGAGGCGCGCCTCGCCCTCGGCCTTCCGCGCCGCCAGGTCCACCCGTAGCCCCCCCACCTCCAGCCGGGGCCAGCGGAGGCGCACCCCCTCCCCCAGGACCTCCCCCTGAAGCTCCGGCACCCCCCGCCCCGAGAGGGCCACCCACCCCTCCCGGAAGGCCACCCGTCCCGACCAGGCCTCCTTCCAGGCCACCTGTCCCTCCAGGTCCCCCGAAAACGCCAGGGAAAGCCCCGCCTCCCCCAAGCCCCCCACCGCCCTGGCCTCCCGCCCGAAGGCGGCCAGGACGAGGTCCAGGCCCACCCGGGAAAAGGGCCCCTCCGCCCGTCCGGAAAGCCGCAGGGGCCCGTAGCGGAACCCCTCGAGGGCCAGGGAAACCCCCTCCGGCCCCACCCCCCCCCTCACCCCCCCCCCACGGAGGCCCACCCGGAACCCCGGAAGCCCCTCTAGGGCCAAGGCCACCTCCCCGTAGCGGTACGTCCCCAAAAGCCAGGCCCCCGGGTAGACCCCCTCGGCCCGAAGCTCCCCCAGGCCCAAAGGGAGGGCCCCCGCGTACCGGTAGGCCAGGCGGAAGGGCTGGAGGTCCAGCCGCCCCCTAAGGGGCAGGCCCTCCCCCTCGAGGTCCAGGCCTAAGCCCCGCCCCAGGAGCCTCAGGGCCCCATAGGGGGTGGCAAGCCTCCCCTCGCCCCTCACCTCCGCCCCGTCGTAGCGGTAGCGCCCCTCCAGGGCCACCCCCCGGTAGGCGAGGCGCCCCGAGGCCTCCAGGGCAAGCCCCGAACAGGCCCCAAGGGGCTCGGGCAGGCAGAACCCCCCGGTCCACGCCCCCTCCCAGGGCCCTTCCCCGAAGAGCCGGAACCGCCCCGCCCCCAGGTCCACCTCGCCCCCCAGGGCCCCCTCGAGGAGAGGGTAGCGGAGGGCAAGGCGCCCCGAAAGCCCCTTCCCGTACCGGGCCTCCCCGAACAGGTGCGGACCCAAGAAGCGGACAAGGAGCCCCTCCCCGTACCCGGCCACGTTCACCGCCACCCGCTCCCCCAAGACCTCCCCCTCAAGCGCCGCCCGCAGGGATAGGGGCCAGGCCCGCCCCTTAAGCGCCCCCTCCTTCCCCTCCAGGGCCAGGGCGATGGGGGCCTCCAGGGGACCTTCTCCCTGGGCTTTTAGGCGCAGGGGCACCCCGAAGGGCGCGAGGTCCCGGTCCACCTTCAGGGAAAGCCCTCCCGCCTCCAAGGCCAGGTTCACCCCATCCGCCTCCGCCCGAAGGGAAAGCCCCTCCCAAGCCGACGCCCCGCCCCGAAAGCGGTAGGCGAAGCGGAAGGGAATCCCCTCTCCCGCGCCGGCAACCCTGCCCTCTCCCTCGGCCTCCAGGTGGGGAAGGAGGCCCTGGAAGCGGAAGGCGGCCTCGAGGCGGGCCTGGCCGAGGGCGCGGGCGAAGGAGCCCTCGCCCTCCAGGGCGAGGCCCCGGAGCCTAGCCTCCGCCCGAAGCCCCTCCCCCGACAGCCTAAGGAAGAGCGCCCCTGCCCCCTCCCCCTCCAGAAGGAGGCCCCGGCCCGAGGCCCAAAGCCTCCCCCGGTACCCCCCGGGGCCGTAGGCCAGGTCCGCCCGCACCCTCACGCCCCTAACCTCCCCCTCGCCCTGGAGGGCCAGGGCGAGGCCTTCCCCGTAGGCCGCCCGGAGGGCCAGGGGGGCCTCCCAGGAAAGCGCCGCCTTCAGCCCCTCCCCCGCAAGGCGGAAAGGCCCCTCCTGCTCCAGGTAGGCGAGGCTCCGCAGGTGCCCCTCAAGCTGGTAGCGGCTTCCCGCAAAGCGGAAGCGCCCCTCTCCCAAAGCGTAGGCCGAGGCGTGGCGCACCTCCCCCTCGCCCCGCAGGGCCTTTAGGTCCAGGAGGGCCTGGACCGAGGTGGTCCCCAAGCCCTCCTGCGCGTAGCGGCCCTCCAGGGCCACGGCCTCCCAGGGCCCTGCGAAGGCCAGGGCCGCCCCCCGGTAGGCGAACCGCCCCGAGGCCTCCCGCCCCCAGAGGAGCCGCCCCTCCCCGGAAAGCCCGAGGAGGCCCTTGAGCCCGCCTTCGCGCCAGTCCCAGGCAAGGCCTGCCTCCCTGCGGGGGAGGCGCACCTCCAGGGTGGTGCCGCGGTAGCGGGCCTCCAGGGGCTCCCCCGAGAGGAGGAGCCTAGCCTCCCCTTCCCCCTCCCCTGCGAGGTCCACCTGGCCCCGCGCAGCCCCGGAAAGGCCGAGGCCCAAGACCCGGGCCAGGGGGGCCACCTCCTCCAGGGCGAGGTGCAGCCTGGACTTCGCGAACTCCGCCTCCCCCCCGGCGTAGCGGACCTCCAGGAAGGGCCCCTCCCCATAGCCTCCCCGGAAGGCGAAGGGAAGCCCCCCGTAGACCCCCTCCCCCGCGCCCTCCAGGCGGAGCCCCTCCCCTCGGAACTGGCCCCAGACCTCCCCTTCCTTGCCCAGGAGGGCAAAGGGGAGGCGGAACTCCCCCTGGTACCGGGCCCCTTCCCCAAAGAGGGCCACCGGGCCTTCCAGGCGGTAGCGGACCCCTCTCTCCACCTCCACCGCCCCCCGGAAGGGGACGGGGTTGAGGAGGGGCGCCCGGGCCTCCCCCGCCACAAGGAAGCGTAGGGCGCCCCAGGGGCCACCCCCTTCCCCCTCCGCCTCCAGGGCCACCCCGCCCGCCCGGTAGTGCGCCAAAAGGCGGAGGGAAAGCCCCTTTAGGGAGGCCTCCCCCTTCCCCTCCAGGTAGGGGCCCGCCAGGAGAAGGCGCGCCCGGAGGAGCTCCTTGCCTTCCAGGACCGCCTGGCCGTAAGGGGTCTCCACCCAGAGCCTCCCCCCCTCGAGGCCCCAGCCGCCCCAAAGCCTTGCGGGAAGCCCGAAGGGGGCAAGGTCGTACCCCCGGGCGGAAAGGCGCAGGGCGAGCCCCTCCCCGTACCCCCCAAAGAGGAGGAGGCCCGGCGCCTGCCCCGTAAAGCGCAAGGCCTTTCCCTTCCCAGATAGCTCCATGAGGAGGCCCGCCCGGGGCAAGGCGGCCTCGCCCCGGTAGGCGAGGGCAAGGAGGTCCGCCCTCCCCCTCAGGGTCCAGGGGCCCAGGGCCGCGAGGCTCCCCTTCCCCTTGAGGGCCAGGGCCCGCCAGGCCCCCTCCCCCCGGAGCTCCCCCAGGGGGGTGGAAAGCCGCACCCGCCCTCCTTCCAGGTCCCCCTGGGCGGAAAGCCTCCCCTCCACCCCCCGGTAGCGGAAGGGGAGGTCCAGGAGGAAGGGGTAGCCCCCAAAGAGGCGCACCCGCCCCACCCCGGGAAGCTCTAGGGCCTCCCGGGTGAGCCGGAAGGCCAGGGGCGGGGCCGAGAACCCCTCGGGCCAGGGGGGAAGCAGCCTGCCCGAGAGGCCAAGTTCGGGGTAGACCTCCCCCTCCCCTTCTACGGGGCCTGTAAGCCGGAGGAAAAGCCGCCTTCCCTTCCCCCAAAGCCTCCCCTCGAGGCCCCAGGGACCTTTGAGGAGGGCAGTGCCGGAAAACCCCTCCCCGTAGGCCAGGTCCGCCGCCACCCGCAAGGGCCCGAGGGCGGCCTCCCCCTTAAGGCTTACCCCCTCCCGGTAGACCAAAGCGAGCCCCCCCGCCCGCAGGCGAAGCCCGGCCTCGGGGTCATAGGCCCCCGAGAGGGGGAGGGCGCCCAGGGGGGTGGAAAGCCGCCCCTCCAGGTCCGCCCCCAGGCCCCGAAGCCCGGCCCTTATCTCCAGGTACCGCCCGGAGAGGCGCAGGGCGCCCGAGAGCGCCCCTTCCCGGTAGACCGCCTCCCCAAAGAGGTGCATTTCTTCCAGGAGGCGCACGGGAAGCCCCTGGAGGCGGAGGGCGAAGACCCCCTTCCGGTAGCTCCCCCGTCCGTAGGGGCTTTCCAGGAGGAAGCCCCCCTCCCCCTGCCGCACCCGCAGGGGGAAGGCGGTGTAGGGGGAGGCGTAGCGGAGGTCCAGAAGGAGCCTCCCCCCCCGCACCCGCCCCTCCCCCTCCAGTTGGCCCACCCTCAGGGGGGTGGGCTCCAGCCGGAGGGCGAGGTCGGCCCAGGTGCCCGCCAGGCGGACCGGCCCCACCCTTCCTTCCACCCTTCCCCCCTCGCCCGTCACCTCCCCGGAGAGCTCCAGGGGGGGAAAGAGGGGAAGGCGGGCTCCTGGGCCTTCCACCGCCACGCGGTAGCGGCTCCCCTCCCCGAAGAAGCGCACCTCGGCCATGCCCTCCAAGGGCCTGGGCCAGGCGGCCCGCCCCGCGCCCTGGTAGCGGGACCCCTGCCCCAAGAGGGCGAGGGCGCTTCCCCGGTCGTCCCGGTAGCGGACCTGGTACCGCCCCCCCTCGAGGGCCACCCCCAGGGCGTAGGTACGGTCAAAGAGGGCTCCCTTTGCCTCCGCCTCCAGGCGGAAGACCCGGTCAAAGGAAAGCCTGCCCCGGTGGCGGAAGGGCTCGCCCAGGAGGCGCCCCTCCCCCTGGAAGGCCCCCGAAAGCCGCAAGGCCTCCCATCCCTCGCCCCAAAGAACCAGGCGCCCGTCCCCCTGCACGGGCAGGGTGAGGCCGAAGTGGCGGGCCAAGGCGGGAAGCCCGGGGCGGCCCTCCACCTGGAAGCGGTAGCGGGGGGCCTTCAGGTCCACCTGAACCCGGGCCTCCAGAGGCCCCTCGAGGCCCCGTCCCCGGAGGCGGGCCTCCACCCGCCCCCCCCCAAGGGCGATTTCCCCCTGGACCCCCGTGAGGGGGAAGCCCACCACCTCCACCGCCCCCCCTTCCAGCCGGGCCTGGCCCTCTAGGCCCGAAGGCCCCACGTGCAAGGCGCCCCGGAGGTGCCCGCCCTCAAGGCCCGGGTAGAAGAAGGCGAGCCCCCGCACCTCCCCCCTGAAGGCTACCTCCCAGGAGGCGAGGTCCCGGGAAAGGGCCCGGGCCTCCCCCAGGAAGCTTCCCCCGGGAAGGCGGGCAACAAAGCGGTAGGGGTTCTCCCCAAGGAGGGTGAGGCGGAGCGGGGGGAGGAAGAGGCGCTGCCCCCGGGGAAGGACCACCTCCACCTCCTCAAGCCGCAAGGAGCGGAAAACCACCCGCAGGGCGGGGGGAGGAGCCGGCTTCTCGGGGAGGAGGGCCTCCCAGGTGGGGCGGAGGGTGGCCTTCCGCAGGGTGAGGGAGAGGGGAAGCTCCCTCCTAAGGAGGCCCAGGAAGTCGTAGGTGAGGGCCACCTCCTCCGCATGGAGCGTTAGGCCTTCCCCCTTAAGGGCCACCCCCCGCAGGCGAAGGCCCAACAGAAGGTGGCCGGAAACCGCCCCCACCCGCCCCTCTAGGCCCAGGAGGGGCAGGGCCCGGTCCACCGCCTCCCGGAGGAGGGGGGGCCAGGCCAAAAGACCCAGGAGGAGGAGAAGCCCAAGGAGAACACCGCCTCCCCACCGCATCCCCCTAAGCATAGGCAAGGGAGATGAAAACCGCGTGGCAAGGGGGCTAAAATGGCCCCATGCCGCGCCTTGTGGCCTTAGTTCGGGGAAGGGTGCAAGGGGTAGGGTACCGGGCCTTCGCCCAGAAGAAGGCCCTGGAGCTCGGGCTTTCCGGCTACGCCGAGAACCTCCCCGACGGCCGGGTGGAGGTGGTGGCCGAGGGCCCCCGGGAGGCCCTCGAGGCCTTCCTCCACCACCTGAGGCAGGGACCCCGCCTCGCCCGGGTGGAGGAGGTGGAGACGGTGTGGGCGGAGGAGGCGGGGCTAAAAGGCTTCTACGTGTACTGAGCCCAGGCCTGGGGCCGGACGCCCTCTTTTAGGAGGGCCTCCGCCAGGGTCTCCTTGAGCTCCTTAAGCCCCGTTCCCTTGAGGGCCGACACCGGCACCCCGCCGAGCCTCTCCCGCAGAAAGAGGAGATCGTAGGGGGCCGCCCGGTCGGCCTTGGAGAGGGCCAGGACCCTTGGAGCCTCCACCCCAAGCCCCTTGAGGAGCTCCTCCACCACCCGGTACCGCCCCAGGGCCCCCTCCTCCGAGGCGTCCAGGACGTGGACCAGAAGGTCCGCCTCCCGCACCTCCTCGAGGGTGGCCCGGAAGGCGGTGAGGAGCTCCTCGGGCATGCGGCGGATAAAGCCCACGGTGTCGGTAAAGAGCACCTCCCCCACCCCGGGGAGGAACCCCCTGCGGGTGAGGGGCCGCAGGGTGGCGAAGAGCTTGTCCTCCCCCGGCTCCCCACCCCGGGCCAGGGCCTGGAGAAGGGTGGTCTTGCCGGCGTTGGTGTAGCCCACCACGGCGATGAGGGGCACCCCCCGGCGTTTCCTCTGCCGCCTCGCCTCCTCGCGCCTTTTGGCGTAGTCCTCCAGCCTGCGGGCGAGGTAGACAATACGCTCCTGGAGGCGCCTCCGGTCCACCTCCAGCTTGGTCTCCCCCGGCCCCCGGGTGCCGATTCCGCCCCCCAGGCGGCTCATCTCCTTCCCCTTCCCCACCAGACGGGGGAGGAGGTACCTGAGCTGGGCCAGCTCCACCTGGGCCTGGGCCTCCGGGGTCTTGGCGTGGAGGGCGAAGATGTCCAGGATGAGCTGGGTCCGGTCCAGGACCTTAAGCCCCGTGGCCCGCTCAATCTCCCGGGCCTGGGCGGGGGAGAGCTCCAGGCCGAAGATGAGGGTGGAGGCGTTCTCGTGGTAGGCGAGGCTCTTCAGCTCCTCCAGCTTCCCCAGGCCCACCAGGTACTTGGGGTCCAGGTGGGGGCGGAAGACCAGGACCCGCCTCACGGGCACGCCCCCTGCGGTCCGGGTGAGCTCGGCCAATTCCTCTAGGGCCGCCTCCGCCTCGGGGCCCTCTCCCCGGTCCACCCCCACCAGGAGGGCCCTTTCCCCGCTCCCGTCCACAAGCTCCCGGACCCGGGCCTGGCGGGCCAGCTCCTCCTCCAGGGCCTCCACCTCCGCCCGGAGGTCCAGCTCCAGGTAGTGGAAGTAGGGCCGGGGCGGGAGGACCCGCCAGTCCCCCTCCCCCCTCGGGGGGGAGAGGAAGGCGAGGTGCAGGGTGGCGGGCCGCCCCCCTTCCACCTCGAGGGCCGCCAGGTTGTCCAGGCGGTTCAGGAAGAGGACGGAGAGGTCGGGGCGGGAAAACCCTCCGGGGGAAAGGTGGGTGTGAAGGAGGCGGAAGCCGGAAAGCCGCCTCTCCCCCCTGGCCCCCTCGGGGATGGGGAGGTCCTTGGCGTCCCCCACCCCCACGCGCACCACCCTCCCCTCCCGGTCCAGGAGGAGGGCGATGGGCCGGCCCACCTCCTGGCTTAGGGAGGCCAGGGTCTGGGCCAGCTCAGGGGTCAGGACCCGCTCCTTGGGGACCCGCCTCCGGTACAGGTTGGAAAGCCTCTTCAGCTCGCTCTTCTTGAGCCCCTCCGTCTTGCCGAAGATCTTCTCCAATGCGCCCTCAGTATACCAAAAAACTCCCTACCGATAGAGTGGAGGGGTGCGCGGCCTTCTCCTGCTCCTTCTCCTCTTTTCCTGGGGCCTTGCCAAGGAGGGCTACGCCTGGATCGTGGTCTTGGGAGCGGCCCAGTACGGGGGAAGGCCCTCCCCGGCCCTGGAGCGGCGCCTGGAAACGGCCCTTTCCCTCTACCGAAAGGGCATGGCCCCCCGGATCGCCGTGGCCGGGGGGAAGGCCCCAAAGGACCGGTGGAGCGAGGGAGAGGTGGGCTGCCGCTACCTCCTCGCGCAGGGCGTCCCGGAAAGGGCCCTCCTCTGCGAAACCCGAAGTCAGAGCACCTACGAAAACCTCCTCTTCCTGAGGCCCCACCTTAGGGGCAGGGTCCTTCTGGTGACGGATGCACCCCACCTCCCCCGGGCCCTCTTCCTGGCCCGCACCCTGGGGCTAGAGGCCGAGGGGTACCCCATCCCGGGGCGCTACCCCTGGGGGTACCGGCTCCGGGAGCTTCTGTACCGCCTCTGGCTCTACCTAGGCCTAAAGCCCTTCCCCAAAGGGCACGCCCCGCACCTCGAGCCCTCCTAGGCCTCATCCCCTTTGCTTTGGGTTCCTGGCGAGGACTTCGGGGCCCCCATGCGGGCTTGGGGGCGGTATTACTCCAAGCGCCCAAGCGCCTCCAGATACCCTTGGAGAAGGGCCTTGAGCTGGCCGAGGAAGAGGGCCTTCTCCTGCTTGGCCCGCTCTATGTCCTCCTTGAGGCGCCTAAGCTCCTCGGCGGCCTCGCGGAGGATCTGGTCCTTGGCGGCCAGGGCCTCCCTGCGGAGGAGCTCCGCCTCCTTTTCCGCCTGGGCCTTGAGCTCGCGGGCGATCTTCTCTGCGGCCACCACCGCCCGCTTGAGCTCCCCCTCCGCCTCCTTGAGGCGGGCGTTCTCCTCCTCCAGGGCCCTTAGCCGCTCCTTCAGGGCCTCGCTCTCCCGGACGAGGCCCTCCATCACCTCGGCCACCTGGGCCAGGTAGGCCCGCACCGCCCCCTTCTGGTAGCCGCGAAGGGCCGTGGGGAACTCCTGGTAGCGCACGTCCAAAGGGGTCAGGTCCATGCGCCTCCTAGTCTACAAAAAGGGCCCGCCCAATCCGGACCAGGGTGGCCCCCTCCTCCACCGCCCAGGGGTAGTCCTCGGACATGCCCATGGAGCGCTCGGGAAGGCCATAGCGGTCAGCGAGCTCACTGAGCCTTCGGAAGATGGGCCGCACCAGGCCCTCCGGGCCCACAGGGGGCACGGTCATGAGGCCCAGGACCTCGAGGTGGGGCATCTCCCGCACGCGGGCCAGGGCCTCGGGAAGCGCCTCCTCCAAAAAACCGTGCTTCTGGGGCTCCCGGCCGAGGTTCACCTCCAAGAGCACCCTAAGCCGCACCCCCTCCCGGGCGCCCACCCGCTCCAGGGCCTCCGCCAGGCGCAGGGAGTCCAGGGAGTGGACGAGGGCAAACCTCGGGGCGAACTTGGCCTTGTTGCGCTGGAGAGGCCCCACCAGGTGCCACTCGGCCTCCAGCGCCGCCATCTTCTTGAGGGCCTCCTGGACCCGGCTTTCCCCCAAGGGGAAGGCCCCGTAGCGTAGGACCTTTTCTTGGATCTCCTCCACCGAACGCCCCTTGGTCACCGCCACCAGGCGGACCTCCTCCGGGCGCCGCCCCGCGCGGCGGCAGGCCCGTTCTATGCCCTCCAGGACCTCGGGAAGCCCCATCTAGAGCGCAGCGAGAATCCCCCGCACCAGGCGGCGGAAGACAGGACCCGTTTCGGCCGCCACCCGGAGCACCTCCTCCTCCGTGGCGTGGTGCTCCCGCTCGGGCACGGCCATGTCCGTGATGGTGGAAAGCCCCAGGACCCGGGCCCCCAGGTGGCGGAGGGCGATGACCTCGGGCACCGTGGACATGCCGATGGCGTCCGCCCCGAGCTCCCTGAGCATCTTGAGCTCGGCGCGGCTGGCAAAGGAGGGCCCCAAAAACCAGGCGTACACTCCTTCAAAGAGGTGGAGGTCCTGCGCCCGGGCCACCTTACGGGCGAGCTCCACGAGCCCGGGGTCGTAGGCCCCGAACATCACCGGGAAGCGGGGGCCCAGGCGCTCGTCGTTGGGGCCCCGCAGGGGGTTCACCCCCGAGGGGTTCAGGTAGTCCAGGTGGAGCATGATCCCCCCGGCCCGGAAGCGGGGGTTGAGCCCCCCGGCCGCTGAGGTGAGGAGGAAGGTCCTTGCCCCCAGGAAGAAGCCCACCCGCACGGGGAAGACCACCTCCTCCGCGGAGTAGCCCTCGTAGTAGTGGACCCGGCCCTGGTAGACCAAGACCCGCTTCCCCTCTAGCCTCCCCAGGACCAGCCTCCCCGCGTGCCCGGGAGCGGTGGAAAGGGGAAAGTGGGGGATCTCGCCGTAAGGGATCGCCGCCACCCTTTCCACCTCCTCGGCCAAGGGCCCGAGCCCCGAGCCCAGGACGAGCCCCACCTCGGGGGTGAAGTCCGTCTGAGCGCGGATATAGGCCACCGCCTCCTGGATCCTCTCGTAGACGCCCATGTCCTAGATTCTACTCTCACCGCCCCTTCACCCCTTCCCGGTATGCTTTTCGCCATGAGGCGCCTATTGGCCCTTTTCCTGTTCGGCGCGCTGGCCCTCGCCGCCCCCATCCGCCAGGTGGTGGTGGAGGGCGGGGACCCGGTCCTCCAGGCCCTGGCCCGGGCCGCCCTCCCCTTTGGGGAGGGGGACGAGCCTGGCGACCTCGAGGCCGCGAGGAAGGCCATCCTGGAAACCGGCTACTTTCGCGAGGTCCGGCTTTTCCTGGAGGGGGACGTCCTCAAGGTGGTCCTCACCCCCTATCCTCCCATCGCCGAGGTGAGGGTGGAAACCAAGGCCTTCCCCGAGGAGAACCTCCTGCGTTTTCTGGAGGAGAACTACGCCATTGGCAAGGAGGCCACCTACAACCCCCTAAGGGCCCAGGAGGCCGCCCAGGGCCTCTCCCGGGCCTACCGCCAAAACGGCTTCCCCTTTGCCCCCAAGGTGGAGGTGGAGGCCAAGGAGGTGGGGGGGCGGATGGCCCTGACCTTCCGGGTGGCGGAGGCCCCCGAGGTCAAGGAGGTGCGCCTCCAGGGAGCCACCCTCCTCCCCGAGGAGGACCTCCTCAAGCTCCTTAAGCCCCTCACCGGCCCCTTTGACTTCGCCAAGTACCAGGAGGCCCTGAAGGCCATAGCGGGCCGCTACGAGGAGGCGGGCTACCGCTTTAGCGGCCCCGACCCCGAGGCCTCCACCTTGGAGGACGGGGTCCTCACCGTGCGGGTGCGGGAGGTCAAGGTGGTGCGGGTGGAGGGAGAAGGGCTCCCCCTCGCGGGCTTTCCCCTGAAGGCGGGGGACTTCCTCCACTACCCCCGGCTCCTCGAGGGGGTGCAGGCCCTCTCCAAGGCGCTCTCCCGGGTGGTGAACTTTACCCTCGTGCCGGAGGGGGAGGGGGTGGTGGTCCGCCTCGAGGCCGGCCCCGAGGGGGGAAGGATCGCGCGGGTAGAGCTTTCCGGGAACACCGCCTTCCCCCAAGAAACCCTCCTCGCCCTCCTCCGGCTGAAGCCGGGGGAGTTCTACACCCCGGCCCTTGCCCAGGAAGACGCCCGCCGCATCGCCCTCTTCTACCAGGAGAAGGGCCTTCAGCTTTCCGACGTGCGCTATGGGTTCCAAGACGGGGTCTATCGGCTGGAGTTGGTGGAGCTCAAGATCGGGGGTTACCGCCTGGAGTGGCAGGGGGACCACCGCACCCGGGAGGAGGTGATCCTCAGGGAGCTTCCCCGGCCGGGAAGCCTCTTCAGCGTCCCAGAGCTCCGCAAGGCCATCGCCCGTCTCCTCGCCACCGGGCTCCTGGCCGAGCCCCCCCGGGTCTCCTTGGCCCCCGGAGGGTCCCCCGACCAGGCCATTGTGGTCCTGGGCCTGAAGGAGGCGAGGACGGGGCTTTTCCAGCCCGCCATCGGCTGGAGCTCCCTGGAGGGCTGGTCGGGAACCCTCTCCTTCAAGGAAGGCAACCTCTTCGGCCTGGCCCACCAGGCGAGCCTGGACCTGTCCTTCGTGCAGAACGAGGCCCGGGACAACCTCTCCTTCTCCGCTAGCTACACCATCCCCTGGCTCTACCTGGACTACCTGGACCTCAAGGAGGTGCGCACCAGCCTCTCCTTCGGGGTCTTTTCCACGCCCATCGGCAACAACAAGCTCCTGCAGGGCGCCACCGACACGGGCTGGGAGTACACCGAGAGGCGCACGGGGGGAAGCTTGAGCCTCTCCCGTCCCTTTTCCAAGGACCTGGACAACCTGAGGCTCAGCCTCGGCCTTTCCGCCCGGAGGTCAACCTTTGCCCTAGAGATCTACGACCCCAAAGCCCCCTGCGACGCCACGGGCCAAGACGCCACCCGCCCCTGCGACCCCCCAGGTTCCCAAACCTACAAGGACCCCGCCTACGTGAAGAGCCTGCTTCCCGCTCCGGGCTGGACCCTCCGCCTGGACACCGGGGCCACCTACCTGGACGTGGACGACCCCCGCTTCCGCACCCAGGGCTACGAGGCAAGCCTCACCACCGGCCTTGGCCTCTCCCTCCCCGACGCGGGAGGGCGGAGCTTCTTCGTCCCCCTGGTGGCCACGGGCAAGACCTACCTCGGCCTGGACCCGGAGAGGCGCCAGGCCCTGGCCTTCCGCCTCTCCGCCGGAACCCTCCTGGGCTTCCCCCCCGAGAGCGAGCGCTTCTTCCTCTCCGGGGGCGGGTCCGAGGCCCTGCTCCTAAGGGGGTACGAGGACCGCAAGTACGGGGGCCTTTCCTTCGCCACGGGGAGCGTGGAGTACCGCTACGACTTCCGCCTCTCCCCCCAAGGGGGGACCAACCTCTACGGCATCGCCTTCCTGGACCTGGGCCTCGCCGACAACACCGCGGGGGTGAAGTGGGGGGCGGGGATCGGCTTCCAGCTGGACCTGGACGTCTTCGGGGCCCTCCTTCCCTCCCTCCGTCTGGACTACGCCTTCAGCCCCGAAAGCCCCACGGGAAGGCTGCACTTCCGCATCGGGCCCATGTTCTAGGGACCAAGGGCAGGGCGCCCGGGGGGCTCCCCGGGCGCCGCCTTGCTTGGGCTCCGGGTGCCTAGCCCTCCTGCCGGAACACCCCCGCCTGCCGGAGAAGCCTCCTGGCCGTGTCCGTGGGCTGGGCCCCCAGGGCGAGCCAGTGCTTGGCCCGCTCCACGTCCACCTTCAGCCAGTCTGGGGTGGTCTTGCGGGGGTCGTAGTAGCCGATCTTCTCAATGTAGGCCCCGTCCCGCTTCCTGCGGCTGTCGGTCACCACGATGCGGTAGTGGGGGTTGTGCTTGGAGCCGAACCGAGAGAGCCTGATCTTCACCATGCTTCCTTTACCTCCGGAACATTCCCATGAGCCCCCGGGGCTTCCTCCTCTCCAGGGACTTCATCAGGGCCTTGGTTTCCTCAAAGGCCTTGACCAACCGGTTCACCTCCTGGACCGTGGTCCCGCTCCCCCGGGCGATGCGCCGCCTGCGGGAGGCGTTCAGGACCCTGGGATCCTTCCGCTCCTCCGGGGTCATGGAGAGGACGATGGCCTCGAGGCGCCTCAAGGCCTTCTCGTCCACCCCCGCGCCCGGGGGGAGGACCCGCGCCGCCCCCGGCATCAGGGACAGGACCTCGGTCAAAGGGCCCATCCGCTTGAGGCCCTGGAGCTGGCGGAGGAAGTCCTCCAGGGTGATCTCCTTGGCGGGCTTGGGGGCTTCGGCCTCGAGGCCCGCCTCCCGCACCCGCTCGGCCAGGGAGGCCAGGTCCCCCATGCCCAGGATGCGGCCCGCCAGGCGGTCGGGGTAGAAGGGCTCGAGGCCCTCGGGCTTCTCGGAAACGCCCGCGAAGTAGATGGGCCTGCCCGTAACCCGCCGGGCGGAGAGGGCCGCCCCGCCCCGAGCGTCGCCGTCCAGCTTGGTGAGGATGAGGCCGGTGACCCCCACCCGGGCGTCAAAGGCCTGGGCCACGGCAAGGGCCTCCTGCCCGGTCATGGCGTCCAGGACCAGGAGGACCTCCTCGGGGTTCAGGGCCTCCTTGAGGCGGGCGAGCTCCTCCATGAGGGGCTCGTCCACCTGCAGGCGGCCTGCGGTGTCCACCAGGATCAGGTCCCGTACCTCCTGCCTGGCCCTCTCCTCCACCCGGCGGCGGATGGACTCCGGAGCCTCCCCATCCCCCACCTCCAGGACCGGCACGCCCACCTTCGCCCCCAAAAGGGCGAGCTGCTCCCGGGCGGCCGGGCGCTGGGTATCGGCGGCCACCAGCAGGGGGCGCCTCCCCTTGGCCTTGTAGTAGAGGGCGAGCTTGGCGGCGGTGGTGGTCTTCCCCGAGCCTTGGAGGCCTACCAGGAACCACAGGTTCCGGTCCTTGAGCACGGGAAGCCGGGGCTCCCCGCCCAAGGCCTCCTTGAGGGCCTCGTAGACCGTGGCCAGGACGATTTCCGCCGGGGTGAGGCTCTCCAGCACCTTTTGCCCCAGGGCCCTTTGCCGCACCTCCTCCACGAAGGCCCGGGCCACCTCCAGGTGGACGTCGGCCGCCAAGAGGGCCCGGCGGATCTCCCGCAGGGTCGCCTCGAGGTCCTCCTCGGTGATCCGCCCCCGCCCGCGCAGGCGCTCCACCGCTTCCCGTAATCTGGCCGACAAGCGCTCAAACATCTTCCCCGGCCCCCAAGGCCGCGCCCCAGGATAGACGAGGGGCCTTGCGCATGTCAAGCGCAATTTTTCCGATACGTTTAGCCAGCCCTATTCCGGGTTGACAGGGGCCCCGGGCCCTCCTAGCCTGGAGAAGGTATGCGCGAGGCCTTGCCCTCGAGTTCCGGTTCCAGGCCTTGAAGGCCGCCCGCGGGCGGCCTTCGGGGAGAAAGGAGGCCGCCCGTGGACACCAAACGTTCCCCCATCCTAGAGGCCCTGGAAGAGGGCGATACCCTGGCCCTGAGGCGCCTTCTGGAGGAGGCCCACCCCCAGGACCTCCTCCTGCTTTGGGACGACCTCGAGGGGGAGCACCGCTACGTCCTCCTCACCCTTCTCCCCAAGGAGAAGGCGGCGGAGGTCTTCGCCAACCTCCCCCCGGAAGCCCAGGCGGAGTACCTGAAGACCCTCCCCCCCTGGCGGGTGCAGGAGCTCTTGGAGGAGCTCTCCCTAGACGACCTGGCGGACGCCCTGCAGGCGGTAGAGGAGGAAGACCCCGCCCTGGCGCGAAGGCTCAAGGAGGCCTTGGACCCCAAGACCCGGGCCGAGGTGGAGGAGCTCACCCGGTACGAGGAGGACGAGGCTGGGGGGCTCATGACCCCGGAGTATGTGGCGGTGCGGGCCTCCATGACCGTGGACGAGGTCCTCCGCTTCCTGCGCCGGGCCGCTCCCGATGCCGAGACCATCTACTACCTCTACGTGGTGGACGAGGCGGGCCACCTCAAGGGGGTGCTCTCCCTAAGAGACCTCATCGTGGCCGACCCTAAGACCAAGGTGGCCGAGATCATGAACCCCAGGGTGGTCCACGTGCGCACCGATACGGACCAAGAGGAGGTAGCCCGCCTCATGGCCGACTACGACTTTACCGTCTTGCCGGTGGTGGACGAGGAGGGGCGGCTTGTGGGCATCGTCACCATTGACGATGTGGTGGACGTCCTGGAGGAGGAGGCCACGGAGGACATCCACAAGCTGGCCGCCGCCCCTGCGGACGTGGACTACGCCCGGGCCCGGCCATGGGAGCTCTTCCGGAAGAGGATCGGGTGGCTTTCCCTTCTCTTCGTCTCGGAAAGCCTGACCTCCAACGTGATCGCCGCCTACGAGGACCTCATCGCCAAGGTGGCCATCCTGGCCGCCTACTTTCCCCTCATCATCGGCACGGGAGGGAATGTGGGGAGCCAGGTCACCACCCTCGTGGTCCGCGCCCTGGGCATGCGGGAGCTAGACCTTAGGGACTTCGGGCGGGTCCTCCTTAAGGAGCTTTTGGTGGGACTCCTGCTGGGGCTGGCCATGGGAGGGTTCATGTGGCTCAGGGTGGCCACCCTGCGCCACGACCCCGTCCTGGCGGTGGCCGTGGGGCTCGCCATGGTCCTCGTGGCCTTCACCGCCAACCTCATCGGGGCGAGCCTCCCCTTCCTCTTCCGCCGTCTGGGCGTGGACCCGGCCCTCACCAGCTCCCCCTTCATCGCGGTCATCATGGACGTGACCGGGCTCCTCATCTACTTCCAGGTGGTCCTCCACTTCCTCCCTCCCCTGCTCCGGGAGCACGGGGGCTGAAGCCAGCCCATCCAGGGGCTGGGGGGAGGCCCCTACAGGATCAGCATGGCGTCCCCCAGGGAATAAAAGCGGTAGCCCTCGGCCACGGCGATGCGGTAGGCCTTTAGGGTACGTTCGCGCCCCAGGAAGGCCGCCACCAGCATGAGGAGGGTGGAGCGGGGCAGGTGGAAGTTGGTGAAGAGGCCGTCTATAACCTTGAAGGCGTAGGGGGGACGGATGAAGAGCCGGGTCTCCCCTTCCCCCGCCACTATCCCTTCCCCCTCCCGGTAGGCGCTCTCCAGGGCCCGGACCACTGTGGTCCCCACGGCCAGGACCCGCCTCCCCTCGGCCTTGGCCCGGCGGATGGCCTCGGCGGTCTCCTCGGGAATCTCGTAGGGCTCGGGGTGCATCTCGTGCCGCTCGGGGTCTTCCTTCACCGGGCGGAAGGTGCCCGGGCCCACGTGGAGGGTGAGGAAGCGGAGCTCCACCCCCATCCCCCGGAGCCTCTCCAAAAGCTCCGGGGTGAAGTGGAGCCCGGCGGTGGGGGCGGCCACGGAGCCCGGGCGCCGGGCGTAAACCGTCTGGTAGCGCTCCAGAGGGACCCTGGCCCGGATGTAGGGGGGAAGGGGCACCTCCCCCACCGCCTCGAGGTGGGCCAGGAGGTCCCCCTGGAAGCGGAGGAGCCGCACCCCGTCCCTTTCCACCCCCACCACCTCCGCCTCCAAACCCGCCACCGGGCTTAGGTCCTCAGGGGAGAGGAGAAGCAGCCTCGTGCCGGGCGGGGCCTTCCGGGCAGGGCCCAAAAGGGCCTCCCATAGCCCGGGGGCACGCTCCCGCACCAGGAGGATCTCCACCCGGCCCCCCGTGGGCTTCCTCGCCAGGAGCCTCGCCGGGATCACCTTGCTCTCGTTGAACACCAGGACGTCCCCGGGGCGCAAAAACTCGGGCAGGTCCCGCACCCTTTGGTGCTCCACCCGGAAGGGGCCCTCCCTATAGACCACCAGCATCCGGGCCGCATCCCTAGGCTCGGCGCCCTCCTGGGCGATCTGCTCGGGAGGGAGGAAGTAGTCGTAGGCCTCGAGGCCCTCCATGGCTAGCGCTCGGCCGCCTTAGGCTCCATAAAGGGGTTTGGGATGTCGGGCAGGTGGGTGAAGCGGTCCACGGCGTCAATAAGCTTCTGGGCGGTGGTCTCGCGGAAGGCGATGACCTCCACCCTTATGCCCCGCTCCATCAGGACCTCGAGGATCTCCACGAAGTCCCCGTCCCCGCTGCCCAGGACCACCACGTCCAGGTAGGGCATGAGGCGGACCATGTCGGCGGCGATGCCCATGTCCCAGTTGCCCTCGTAGATGGGCCTGCCCCCCTCGCCCACCTCCTTCAGGGTAAGGTACATGCGCCGCACCCGGTAGCCGATGGTGGAGAGCTTGTAGATGAAGGGCCAGGCGGAGGTGTCCCCCTCCTTCTCCACCACGTAGGCGGTGGCCCGAACCAGGCGCCGCCCCCCCACGGCGTAGCGCAGGAGGCTTTCAAAGTTCACGTTCCGCTCGTAGTAGTCCCGGGCGGAGTGGTAGAGGTTCTGGGTGTCCACGAAGACCCCAACCCGCTGGTCCTGGTGGTGGCCAAGGGGTTCCATCGGCCCCATCTTACCCCCTGGCCTCAGCCGGCATTCCTAAGCCCCGCCGCCACCCCCAGGAGGGAAAGGAGGAGGGCCCGCTTCAGCCCTTCGTCCTCCCTTCCCCCGGGGGCGCGGTAGCGGCGAAGAAGCTCCACCTGCACGATGTTGATGGGGTCCACGTAGGGGTTCCTGAGGGCGATCTGCCGGTCCAGGGTCTTCTGGTTGTGGAGGAGGGGGGCCTGGAACACCGCCTCCAGGAGCTCCCGGGTGCGGAGGTACTCCTCCGCGATCCGGTGGAAGAGGGGGTGGAGGGGCTCGGGGACCAGGCGCAGGTAGAGGCGGGCCACCCCGAGGTCGGCCTTGGCCAGGGCCATGGCCGCGCTCTCCAGGGTGGTGGCGAAGAAGGGCCACTCCCGGTACATCTCCCTGAGGAGGGAAAGGGGGATGGCCTCGAGGGCGGAAAGCCCGTACCAGCCAGGCAGGAGCAGCCGCACCTGGGTCCAGGCCATGACCCAGGGGATGGCCCTCAGGTCCCTTATGTCCCGCACCCGGCCGCGGCGGTAGACGGGGCGGCTGGCGATGGGGAGTTCGGCGATCTCGCGGATGGGGGTGAGGGCCTCAAAGAAGGGGAAGAAGCCCTCGGCGGCGAGGAGGGCCCGGTAGCGGGCCATGCTCTCCTCCCCCGCCCGCGAGAGGGCCTCCCGCCAGTGGGGCTTGGGCTCCACCCCGTCCCCGAGGGCGGCCTGGGCGAAGTGGAAGAGGAGCTGCTCCAGGTGGCGCACCGCCAGGTCGGGGTGGCTGTACCGGTCCGCCAGGGCCTCGCCCTGCTCGGTGAGGCGGAGCCTTCGGCCCACGGTCCTCGGGGGCAGGCTGGCGATGGCCCGGCCCGCAGGACCCCCGCCCCTTGCGGTGGAGGTGCCCCGCCCGTGGAAGAAGGTGACGGGAAGCCCCTTCTCCTCCCCCACCCGGCTTAAGGCCTCCTGGGCCTCGTACAGGGCAAGGTTGGCCATGAGGAAGCCCGCGTCCTTGTTGGAGTCGGAGTAGCCGATCATCACCTCCACCCCGCCCCTGCCCCGGGCGTGGGCCAGGAAGACGGGGTTGTGAAGGAGGCGGCTTAGGACCTCCGGGGCCCTTTGCAGGTCCTCGAGGGTCTCAAAGAGGGGCACCACGTCAAAGGGAAGGGGCCTCCCGGGGCGGTAGAGGCCCACCTCCCGGGCCAGGAGGAAGACACTGAGGAGGTCCGCGGGGTGATGGGTCATGGAGACCACGTGGCCCCCCTTGTCCCCCCAGGCCCGCAGGGCCCCGAGGGCCACCTTGAGGGCCTCCCCCTGGGGGGCCTCCCCCACGGGCAGAAGGGGCCTTGCCGTCCTCAGCTCCTCGGTGAGGAGGGCCTCCTTCTCCTCTTTGGAAAGGGCGAGGAAGTCCGGGTGGACCCCGCCCACCCGGAGGAGCTCGGCCGCCGCCTCCAAAAGCCTCCCCGACTCCTCCCGCAGGTCCAGGGGGGCCAGCTCCAGGCCGAAGGCGGTGAGGCGGGCCTCCAGGGGCCTGAGAAAGCCTTCCACCACCCCCAAAAGGCCCACGGCCCGGAGGCCCCCCTCCGCCACCCGCAGGGCGTTAAGGAGCTCCTCCGTGGAAACCTCGCCCTGGGAAAGCCTCCGGTAAAGCCGGGCGAAGAAGCGGCGGTAGGGCTCCCCGGGGAAGCGCTCCACCCCCTCTCCCCCCTCCCGCACCTCGCGGGGCACGGGGACCTTGGCCTCGGAGAGGGAAAGGTCCCGCACCAAAGCCTCCAGTGCCTCCCCCACCCTCTCCCGGGCCACCTCCCGGGCGTAGCGGGCGGCGAAGGCGGTGACCTCGGGGGTGACGAAGGGGTTCCCGTCCCGGTCCCCGCCGATCCAGCTCCGGAAGCGCACGGGACTTCTCAAGTGGGGCCTCTTCCCGTAGACCCTCTCCAAAGCGGCCTCGAGGCCCTCCACCACCCGGGGGACGGCCTCCCACAGGGTGGTGGGCAGGTAGTAAAGCCCCCCCTTGATCTCGTCCTCCACGCTGGGCCGGGCCTTGCGCACCTCCTCCGTGGCGTAGAGGAGGGCCACCCGGGCCGCCACCCGCGCCCTCTCCCCCGCCTCCAGCTCCGCCTGCAGCCGCTCCAGGTGGTAGCGGAGGGTGCGGCGGCGGGTCTCCGTGGGGTGGGCGGTGAAGGTAAGGAGGAGCTCCAGCCGGTTTAGGTGGGCCGCGGCCTCCTCCAGGGAGAGCCCCCGGGCCTTCAGCGCCTGGGCCAGGGCCAGGAAGCCCTCGGGCCTAGGGTTTTCCAGGGTCTCCGCCTGGGCCCGAAGCCGGTTGACCCGCACCCGGTGGCGCTCCTCCGCCAGGTTGACCAGGTGAAAGTAGTGGGTGAAGGCCCGCACCAGGGCCTCGGCCTCCTCCGTGGAGAGGGTCCCCACCCGCTTCCAAAGGGCCTCCCCCGCCCCCTCGTCCCCCTGGCGGCGGGCCTTGGAGAGGGCGCGCACCTCCTCCACAAGGCCATAAAAGCGCTCCCCAGAGACCGTCCGGATGGCCGCCCCCAGAAGGCGGCCCAGGAGGTCCACCTCGGCCCTCAGGAGGTCAAAGGAGTCGGCTTGGGCTTCCCTCACGGCTCTTCCCACACGTAGGGGCTGATGGAGACCGGCCTGCCCCCCTCCAGGACGAGCTCCGTGGCGTGGAGGCGGGCCTTTCCCTCGGCGGCGCGGAAGGGCTGGGGGCGCCCGGTGAGGAAGCGGGCCAGAAAGGTCTCCACCTCCCCCCCGATGATGGACTGGTAGGTGCCGGTCATTCCCACGTCCGTCTGGTAGAGGGTGCCCTTGGGCAGGCGGGTGGCGTCCAGGGTGGGCACGTGGGTGTGGGTGCCGAGGACGGCGGCCACCCGCCCGTCCAGGTAGTGGGCCAGGGCCATCTTCTCGCTGCTGGCCTCCGCGTGGACCTCCACCAGGACGTAGTCCGCCTGCTCCTTGGTCAAAAGGGCGTCCAAGGCCCGGAAGGGGTCGTCCAAGGGGTCCATGAAGATCCGGCCCATGACCTGGACGAAAAGCAGGCTCTCCCCCGAGGCCTCGAGGCGCCAAAAGCCCTTTCCCGGGGTGCCCGGGGGGTAGTTGAGGGCGCGCACCACGGGCTCCTTGCCCAAAAGCTCGTACACCTCCTTGTGGTCCCAGGCGTGGTTGCCCAAGGAGACGAGGTCCACCCCCGCCTCGCGCAAAAGCCGGTAACTGCGGCGGTCCAGGCCCTTGCCCCGGGCGGCGTTCTCCCCGTTGGCGATGACCAGGTCGTAGCGGTCGCGGATGTCGGGGAGGTGAAGGCCCACCGCCCGGAGGCCTGGCTCCGCCATCACGTCCCCGATGAAGAGGAGCCGCATGGGGGCATTATATGCCCCAAGAACAGAGGCCCTGGTTCAGCCCACCTTGATGTAAGCGTACCCCTTCGCCTGGAGCTCTCCCAAGGCCCCGACCCCCGAGGGCACCCACTTCAAGAAGGCTTCGGAACGGAGCTTCTCCTTCGGGATGCGGTTGCGGGTGAAGGTAATCTCGCAGAGGTAATACTCCACCCCCAGCTGCGCCAGCTGATGCACGCGGGAAAACAGCGCCTCTCGGTCGTACTGCGCCTGGGCCCATGGGGTACCCTCCAGGTCCTTCAAGAAGAACTGGACCCCAGCCCCATGGGCCACCACCACGATCTTGATCTTGAAAGGATCGTTATCATACACGGAAAGGTGGTTGGCAATGTTGGTGAGCGCCTGGCCAAAGCGGTTGGGATCCCCAAAGTCCACATGGTAAACCACCGCAATGGGGGTCTCCTTTTTGAACTCCTTGTACTCCACCCGCTCGTTCGCTTGGGCCCGAAGCAACGCCCCCGCCCCCAGCCAGGTGCCAAGCCGCAACAAAACCCTTCTATCCATAAAAGCCCCCTTTGGGTTAAGGGGAGCATAAAGGCCAACGGCTCAGCCTGTCAAGGGCTAGGAGCGCTCCGACGTGCGCCGCTGCAGGAGGTAGATCACCCCGTAGCCGATGGCAGCCACGATGAGGACAGGGATGGTGTAGACGAGGAGGGTCCAGATAAGGCCGGAGAGGGCCAGGAGGACCTTGCCCAAAAAGGTGAAGACCCAGCCTCCCACCCACAGGGCCAGGAGCACCCCCACCACCACGAGAAGGCCCAGGACCACCCACTCCAGGATGTCGCGCAAGGTCCGCTCCATGTCCCCAGCATACACTGAAAGGGGTGGAGCGCTACCGCCTCGAGGAGGGCATCGTGGTGGGCCGGAAGGCCAAGCCCCAGGGGGACCTCCTCCTGCGCTTCCTCACCCCCAGGGGCAGCCTCGAGGCCGTGGCCAGAAAGGGCCAGCGGCCCACGGGCCGCGCGGGAAGGCTTTCCCTCTTCCACCACGTGCGCTTCCAGGTCTACGCCAAGGAGGAGGGCCTCCCCACCCTGACCCAGGCGGAACTCCTGGGGCGGCTCCACGGCCTGGAGGAGCCCAGGCGCTTCCTCCTCGCCTCCTTTTTGGCCGAGCTGGCCTACCGCCTGGCCTCGCCCGAGGCCGCCCCCCGGATCTACCCCGTCTTCGTCTCGGGCCTGCGGGGCATCGCCAAGCACGAAAACCCCCTCCTCCCCCTGGTCTGGGCGGGGTGGCGGGTGGTGAAGGCGGGGGGCCTGGCCCCGAGCCTCCTGGGCCCCGGCCTCCGCCTCGCGGGGGGAAGGCTCGGGGAAGAAGGGGTCTACCTGGGGGAAAAAGGGGTGGAGGCCCTCAGGGCCGCCCTCCACCTCCCCGGCGGGGAGGCCCTCCCCTACCTGGAGGAGGCCCCCCTGGACCGCCTCTTCCTCGCCCTGAAGGCCCACGCGGAGGAGCACCTGGGTCCCTTGCGCTCGGCCAAGGCTATAGGGGCTTGATCTCCAAGATGGTGTAGACCTGAACGCCCTTCCTGCCCCGGATCTCCACCACGTCCCCCACCCTCTTGCCCAGGAGGGCCTGCCCCAGGGGCGACTCGTCGGAGATCCTTCCGGTGAAGATGTCCGCCTCGTGACTCCCCACGATGGCCAAGGAAAGCCTCTCCCCGGTCTCCGTCTCCAGCTCCACCTGGCAGCCCAAGGCCACCTCCTCGTAGGAGCCGTTCCCCTCCACCACCACCGCCCGGGAAAGGAGGTCCTCCAGCTTGGCGATGCGGGCCTCGTTCTGCCACATGGCCCTCCGGGCCTCGTCGTAGCCGGCGTTTTCCCGGAGGTCCCCCTCCTCCAGGGCCTGCTCAAAGTCGGCGGAGATCTCCTGCCGCTTGACGGTCTTAAGGTGGTTCAGCTCCTCCTGAAGGCGCTTTAGACCCTCGGGGGTTAGGTAGACGGGCTTCTTCATGCTTCCTCCCGTGGAAAAAGGGCCACCAGCCCAACGCCCTTGGGCTGGCCGTACCGCTACTCAGTATAGCAGGCGGGGAGGAAGCGCTCCAAGAGGGGAAGGAGCTCGGGAGGAGGCGGCCCCACCGGGAGGAGGCCCACGCCGCTTCCCGCAAGGAGAAGGACCCCCTTCAGCCCCTCGGGAGGCAAGTAGACCCATTCCACCTTAAGGCCGAGCCTCCGGGCCTCCTCCGCCACCTTCTCCCGGGTGATCCCCTCGAGGCCCCCCAGAAGGACGAAAAGCCTTCCCTCCCGGTAAAGGAGGGGGCTCGTGCGGCTGCCGTCCACCACGTGGCCCAAGGCGTCCAAAAGAAGCCCCTCAAAGGCCCCCCTCGCCTCCGCCTCCTTCCGGGCCAGCCGGTAGGGCAGGTAGTTCCCCGTCTTGAAGGGGGCGAGGTCTGGGTGGACCCGGTAGGGGGTGAGGTGGACCCGGACCCCCTCCCGGTACAGGCGGAGGGGAGGGAGGGTGTAGGGCCCCGCCTCGGAAAGCCATCCCCCTTCGGCCACGGTGAGGCGGACCCGGAGGCAGGGGGCGTGGGGGAAGGCCTTGAGGAGGGCCTCGAGGTGGAGCTGGTCTACGCCCGGGGGGGAAGCCAGGCCCTGCCGTTTCTGGTGGGCCGGGCGGTGGACTACGCCGCCACCAGCCTGGACGCCGCCCTCCAGGCCTACCAGCAGGGAGCCCCCATCCTTCGCTTCTGCTCCACGGGCCGCCTCCTTGAAGGTGGCGGTGGCGGGGGAGTTCGTGGCCGCAAGCCGGGGGCTCGGCTACCTCCTCTCCTTCGCCCAAAGCACCTACAACGCCAAGCTCTCCCTGGCCCTGATCGCCCTCATCGTGCTCTTCGTCCTCCTCCTCTTCTTCCTCTTTGACCGCTTGGAGCGCCACCTCCTCCGCTGGCGGCCCGAGGGCAGGGCAGGAGGCGGAGCGTGAGGCTCTTCACGCCTCCGCCCGCCTTCCGGGAAGCTCCACCCGCCGCCCGCAGCGGCAGGTCTCCCCCTCAATGCGGATCAGGGTGCCGTCCCCCTTGGGGTAGAGCCAGAGCGCCCCGCAGTCCGGGCAGCGCACCTCGGCCACCAGGGTGCGGATCTCCTCTGGGGAGAAGCGGTAAACCTCCCCGCACCAGTGGCAGACCACCTCCGCCCCCCCGTCCTTCACGATCATCTCCTCCCGCTCCTCGGGGGTGAAGAAAACCAAGGCCTCCAGGGCCTTCTCCCGGGTGCAGCGGCACTGGAAGCGGGCCGGGATTTCGTTTTGGGGGTAACCCAGGGCGCGGAGGTCGGTGCGCTGGAAGCCGAGGCCCTCTAGCAGGGCCTCTAAAGCCCCCTCCAGGCCCCTTTCCCGGAGGAGGGGTGTGATCCCGGGGAGGGCCTCGAGGTTGGCCTCGAGGCGGCCGAGGACCTCCTCCTTAGCCCCCGGCATCACCTGGACCGCCACCCCCCCCGCCACCTCCACTTCGCCCTCCCCCTTTACCCTTACCCCTAGGAGGACCGCCGAGGGGATCTGCTCCGACTGGAAGAGGTAGTGGGCCAGGTCCTCGGCGATCTCCCCCGAGACCAAGGGGACAGCGCTGGTGTAGACCTCGCCGCTTGGCAGGCTGCGGTCCACCCGAAGGACCCCAGCTCCCACAAGCTCCCCCACGTTAAGCTTTCCGTCCTCCCGAAGGGGCACCTCGGCCTGGGGGTTCTTCACGTAGCCCCGCACGTTCCCAAAGGCATCCGCCTCCACCACCATCCCCCGGAGGGGCCCCGTCCCCTCCACCCGGAGGGTGAGGCGCTCCTTGGGGGTCTTAAGAAGAAGCTGGGCGAGGAGGAGGGCCCCGGTCATGGCCCGGCCCAGGGCGGCCGTGGCCGTGGGGGAAAGGCCGTGGCGGCGCCGTGCTTCCTCCACCACATCCCTGGTCTCCGCGGCCACCACCCTAAGGCTTCCCTCCCCGGCCAGGCCCCTCAGGATCCTTCCCATACCCCGCCATTATGCCATGGGCCCTATAATCCCCCATATGGGCCTGGTCCTTTACGACACGATGCAAAGGCGCAAGGTACCCTTCGTTCCCGCCGTTCCCGGACACGTGGGGATCTACGTCTGCGGCCCCACCGTCTACGCCGACCCCCACCTGGGCCACGCCCGGGGACCTATCGTCTACGACGTCCTAAGGCGCTACCTCCTTCACCTTGGCTACAAGGTGCGCTTCGTCTCCAACATCACCGACGTGGGCCACCTCACCGAGGACGACGAGGGGGAGGACAAGGTGGAACGGCGGGCCAAGCTGGAACGGCTTGAGCCCATGGAGGTGGCGGAGAAGTACACCTGGAGCTACTTTGACGCCCTGGGGGCCCTGAACGTCCTCAGGCCCTCCATCGCCCCCCGGGCTTCGGGCCACATCCCGGAGATGTGGGAGCTCATAGACAGGCTTCTGGAGCGGGGCCTGGCCTACGTGCGGGAAGGCAGCGTCTACTTCCGGGTCCGGGCCTTCCCCGAGTACGGGAAGCTTTCCGGGAAAAGGCCCGAGGAGCTAAGGGCGGGGGCCCGGGTGGAGGTGCGGGAGGAGAAGGAAGACCCCCTGGATTTCGCCCTCTGGAAGGCGGCCGAGCCCGGGCACCTCATGCGCTGGAAAAGCCCCTGGGGGGAGGGGTACCCCGGCTGGCACATTGAGTGCACCGCCATGAGCCTCAAGTACCTGGGGGAGGGGTTTGACCTGCACGCCGGAGGGATAGACCTCCAGTTCCCCCACCACGAGTGCGAGATCGCCCAGGCGGAGGGGGCGGGCTTCCGCTTCGCCCGGCACTGGATGCACCACAACCACGTCCTCCTGGAGGGGGAGAAGATGGCCAAGAGCACCGGGAACCTCGTCCCCCTTCACGATCTCCTCAAGGCCCACGAGCCCATGGCCGTGCGCTTCTACCTCCTCCAGACCCATTACCGGAGCCCCATGGACTTCACCTTTGAGGGGCTGGAAAGCGCCAAGAGGGGCTATACTCGCCTCCTCCAGGCCTACCGGGAGGTGCGCGGGCAAAGGCGCCAGGCCCCCCCCGGCGCCACCCCGGAGCTGGAACGGGCCCTGGACGCCCTGGAGAAGGCCTTCATGGAGGCCATGGAGGACGACCTCTCCACCCCTGAAGCCATCGCCGCGCTTTTCACCTTCCTCCCCGAGCTCAACCGGCTCCTCCCCGAGGCGAAAGCGGACTCCCTCGCCCGGGCCGAGGCCCTCCTCCACACCCTGGGGGAAGGGATCCTGGGGATCTTCCCGGAGCGGGTCCTGGAGGAAAAGGTCTCGGGGCCCCTCCTCGAGGGCCTCATCGCCCTTCTCCTGGAGCTCCGCGAGGAGGCCAGGCGGGCCAAGGACTTCGCCAAGAGCGACCGTATCCGCGACCGCCTGAAGGCCCTAGGGGTGGTGGTGGAGGACACCAAAGAGGGCCCCAGGTGGCGCCTCGAGGGGGCCTAGCCTCCCTCCTCCCTGAGCGCAGCGGAGAAAAACACCCAGAGCAGCCCTAGGAGGAGCACCGCCAGGGCGGCCAACGTTCCGTAGGCCAGGGGCCTTGGGGAAAGCGGGCTTTCGGGAAGCGTGGGGGGCACGAGCTCGCTTATGGCCAGGAAGCGCTCCAGGGCCCCATCCTC
>NZ_ATXJ01000007.1 GCF_000421625.1 Thermus islandicus DSM 21543
GCCCGCTTGAGCTCCTCGCGGGACTTCCCTTCCAGGAGGCGCTGGTAGGCGAAGCGCTTCGCCGCCGAGAAGCGGCGCATGAGGTCCAGGACCGCCTTCTCCTCCTTGGGGTCTGGGAAGACCAAGCGGGCGTGGACGCCGAGGTAGAGCTTTGCGGCTTCGCCCTTGGGCATTCCTGGGTTCATTTTACCCCCTTTTGCCTCTTTTGCCGCCTTTTGCGGGCTTTTGTGCTTTTGGACAAAGCGAGCGTGGAGGAGAGGAAGTGTGCGGATGTGTGCGCTATTTTTTAACTGTTTTCGCCTCCCTGGTCGACCTTCCAGAGGATGTGGACGTACCCGAGGACGCCAAGGTCTTGGACAAGTGCTACATCCCCACCCGCTACCCGGACGCCCACCCGGCGCTACACCCGCCTCGAGGCCGAAGAGGCCCTGGACCTAGCCCAAAGGATCCTGGCCTTCGTGGAGGAAAAGCTTGGACCCGCGTCTTCCGCTTTGACCTTAAGGCCTGCCTCAAGGAGGTGGCCGAGGCGGCGCGGGCCCTGGGGGAGCGCCCTGAGGTCCTCTTCGGCTCCTTGGCCCGGGGGGAGGCCACCGCCTTCAGCGACGCCGACTCCTCCGGGATACCTTTCCCCTTTCCCGAAAGGCTCGTGCGCTATCGCCCGGAAGGGTTGCGCCGGGTGGAGGTCTTCCCTTACACCTTGAGCGAGGCCGTGGAGGGCCTCAAGGAGGGTTTCGGCGTGGTCCCGGCCGCCCTCAGGGAAGGGCGGGTCCTCTTTGAGCGGGGGGGGCCTGGGAGGCCTTCCGCCGCTCCGCCTAACGCCCTTCTCATGGGGCGGGAGTATCTTGGCGCCGTGGAGATCCACGGCACCACCATCCTGGCCGTGCGCAAGGACGGGGCCACCGCGCTTGCGGGGGACGGCCAGGTGACCTTCGGCCAGACCGTCCTCAAGCGGGGGGCGGTGAAGGTGCGGAAGCTGGAGGTGGGGGAGGGCGTCCTGGTGGGCTTTGCAGGAGGAGCGGCCGACGCTTTGGCCCTTTTGGAGCGTTTTGAGGAAAAGCTCAAGGAGGCCAAGGGGAACCTCCTCAAGGGGGCGGTGGAGACGGCCAAGCTTTGGCGCACGGACCGGGTTCTTCGCCACCTCCAGGCCATGATCGTGGCCGCCGACCGGGAGAGCATGGTCCTCCTTTCGGGAAGCGGCGAGGTCATCGCCCCGGAGGAGCCCCTTTTGGCGGTGGGTTCGGGCGGCCCCTACGCCCTCGCCGCCGCCAAGGCCCTTTACCGCCACTCGGGGCTTTCCGCTAAGGAAATCGCCGAGGAGGCCATAAGGATCGCCGCCGAGGTGGACCTCTACACCTCGGGCCAGATCACGGTCCTTACCCTGGGGGAAGCATGAACCTCACGCCCGCAGAGATCGTAAGGGAGCTCTCCAAGCACATCGTGGGCCAGGAGGCCGCCAAGCGCGCGGTGGCGGTGGCCCTGAGGAACCGCTACCGGCGCAAGAAGCTCCCTCCCGAGGTGGCCCGGGAGGTGACCCCCAAGAACATCCTCATGATCGGGCCCACGGGGGTGGGCAAGACGGAGATCGCCAGGCGCCTGGCCCGCCTGGCCGGGGCACCCTTCGTGAAGGTGGAGGCCACCAAGTTCACCGAGGTGGGCTACGTGGGCCGGGACGTGGACGCCATCGTCCGGGACCTGGCGGAGGCGAGCTACCAGCTCGTGCTGGAGGAGATGAAGAAGCAGGTGGAGGAGAGGGCCCTGGCCTTTGCCGAGGAGGAGCTCGCCACCCTGCTTCGGACCTCGCCCGCCGAGGTGCGCTCGGGACGCCTGGACGGCCTCTCCGTGGAGGTGCAGGTGGAGGAGGAGGTCTCCTTGCCCTTCGTGGGCGTCCTAGGCGGGGAGGGGTTTGGGGGCATGGGGGAGATGCTCAAAGGCCTTCTCCCCAGGCGGCCGGTGCGCAAGCGCATGACCGTGAGGGAGGCCCGGGAGGTCCTCAAGAACCAGCACGCGGAGCGCCTCATAGACAAAGAGGAGCTCAAGGAGGAGGCCAGGCGGCGCGCCCAGGAGGACGGGATCGTCTTCATTGACGAGATTGACAAGGTGGCCCGCCGCGAGGGCACCGTGGGGCCTGACGTCTCCGGGGAGGGGGTGCAGCGGGACCTCCTGCCCATCGTGGAGGGCACCGTGGTCTCCACCCGCATCGGCCCCGTTTCCACGGAGCACGTCCTCTTCATCGCGGCCGGGGCCTTCCACGTGGCCAAGCCCTCGGATCTGATCCCCGAGCTCCAGGGGCGCTTTCCCATCCGGGTAGAGCTTTCCCCCTTGGGCCCCGAGGAGTTCTACCGGATCCTCAAAGAGCCCGAGAACTCCCTCATCCGCCAGTACACCGAGCTTCTCAAGGCGGACGGCACCGAGCTCGTCTTTGAGGACGAGGCCCTTTGGGCCATCGCCCAGGCGGCCCATCGGGCGAACCAGGACCTCGAGGACATCGGGGCGAGGAGGCTCGCCACGGTGCTGGAGCGGGTCCTGGAGGAGGTGAGCTTTCAGACCGATCTGGGCCGGGTGGAGATCACCCGGGCCTACGTGGAGAAGCGCTTGGAGGCGGTTTTCGCCTCCCCCGACCTGACGCGGTTTGTCCTTTAGGAGGAGAGAAGATGCGCTGGTTTCTCTTGACCTTAGGCCTGTTGGTGAGTCCGGTTCTGGCCCAAACCCCCCCGCCCCCCCCGGGGCAGACGCAGCAGGACCCCCTGAAGCTCGGGGTGCAGCTGTACGCCCTGGGTCGGTACGAGGCCGCGCTCACCCTCTTTGAGCGGGCGGTGAAGGAAAACCCCCAGAGCCCGGATGCCGTCTACTGGCTGGCCCGGGCCCAGCTAAAGATGGGCCTTCTCAACCCGGCGCTGGAAAACGCCAAGGGCCTGGTGGCGAAAAACCCTCGGTACATCGGGGGGTACATGGTCCTCTCCGAGGCCTACCTGGCCCTCTACCGGGCCTCCGAGGACCGGGAGAAGGGGAAGGCCTACCTGGAGCAGGCGCTTTCCGTCCTGCGGGACGGGGAGAGGGTGAACCCCCGCTACGCCCCCCTCTTTGCCCAAAGGGGGCTGGTCTACGCCTTCCTGGGCCAGGCGGACAGGGCCGAGGAGGCCTTCAAGAAGGCGCTGGCCCTCGAGGACACCCCCGAGGTGCGCTCGGCCCTGGCGGAGGTCTACCTGGCCCGGGGACGCCTGGACGAGGCGCTGGACCAGTACGCCAAGGCGGTGAGCCTGGCCCCCAAGAACACGGACCTCCGGGTGCGCTACGCTTCGGCCCTCCTCTTAAAGGGAAAGGCGGAGGAGGCCGCCCGGGTCTTGGAGGAGGGCCACCGCCTGAAGCCCCTGGACGCGGAGGGTTGGTACACCTTGGGCCAGGCCTATATGGCCTTGGGGCGGCCTAAGGAGGCGGGGGTGGCCCTGGAGAACGCCGTGGCCCTGGCTCCCCTGCGTTTCCCTGCCGCCTACTACTACCTCGGCCAGGCCTACTTGGCCTTGGGGGATCCCGAGAAGGCCCGGAGCCGCCTCACCGTGGCGGTGCGCCTCGAGCCCAAGAGGGCGGAGTACCGCTACCTCCTCTGCCTGGCCAACGAGCGGCTTGGGGACAAGGAAGGAGCCCGCTACCAGTGCCAGGAGGCCCTTAAGCTGAAGCCGGGCTACAAGGAGGCCGAGGAGGTCCTGAGGCGCCTGTAGACGGGGCGGGTGGGCTAGGCCTTGGGCTCTTCCTTTTTCTCCTCTCCCTCCTGCAGCCCCTTCTTGAACTCCCGGGCCGACTGGCCGATGCCCCGGGCCAGCTCAGGGAGCTTCCTGGCTCCGAAGAGGAGGAGAACGACGAGGAGGATGAGGAGGATTTCTAGGGGTCCTAAGCGCATGGGGCCATGATACCATGCCTTGACCCTGTTTTCGTAAGGTGTTATCGTGGCCTGTGGGTGGCCTTGCCCCCGGGGCGTAGCGCAGGCCGGTAGCGCACCTGCTTTGGGAGCAGGGGGTCGCCCGTTCAAATCGGGCCGCCCCGACCACGCGGGAGTAGCTCAGTTGGCAGAGCATCGGCCTTCCAAGCCGAGGGTCGCGGGTTCAAGTCCCGTCTCCCGCTCCATTAGGCCGGGGTTTTTCCCCCGGCGCTTTTCTTGGGCCCGTAGCTCAGGGGATAGAGCAGCCGCCTTCTAAGCGGTAGGTCGGGGGTTCGAATCCCTCCGGGCCCGCCAGCGGGGCGAAAAACTCCCCTCCTCAGGAGCGAGGCGGGGAGCCCTTTTGACCCCCAAAGCTTCTGATACCACCCCATGCCGGCCCAAGCCCGCATGGGGCCCCGGCAGACAGTCCCCGCACGGTGGCCTTCGCCGGGCTCGCCGGAGGGGCCCTCTTCCGGGCCACATTTCCCAGGTAGGGAGAGGGCGTAAACTGGCCTCCCAAGAGGGGACCATGAGGAAGCTTCGCCGCCTTACGGATATCCTGCCCCTGCTCAAGGAGGGCCGCTACCGCCTGGGCCCCCACGTGGCCAAGCACATGCTCCAGGAGGGCTTTACCGAGCTGGATGTCCTCAGGGCAATAGAGTGGGGAAGGGAGCTTTGCATCTACCCCGAGGATGGGAGGATGCTGGTTCTGGGGTACATGGTCTTTCCTCCCCGGCTGAAGCTTCCCCTGCACGTGGTCCTGGACTACACCCCGCCCCGCCGGGTGGACATCGTCACCGCCTTCATTCCCAAGGACCCCCACCGGGTTTACTCCCGGGCCCGCCTGGCGGCCCTCCTTCGCCACGACCGGGCCCTGGAGGAGGTTCGCTGGACCGGACCGGTGGACCTCTACCCGGCCTGGGAGTAGCACTCGGGGCAGCGCCCGTATACCGTCACCTCGTGGGCTTCCGCCTGGAAACCCGGGGGTAGGGCCCCTTCCATGGCCAGGTCGCAGCCCCATAGCTCGTAGACCCGTCCGCAGTGGCGGCAGAGGAAGTGGTGGTGGTGCTCCCTTCCGGCCCGCTCGTACCTCGGGGGTTCCCCGGGCAGGGCCACCGGGGTGAGGAAGCCCTCCTCCACCAGGCCCTTGAGGGTGCGGTAGACGGTGGCCAAGCCCAGGGAGGGCACCCGCCTTCGGGCTAGGGCCAGGACCTCCCTTGGGGAGAGGGGTCGGTCTGCCTCGAGGAAGACCGCCTGGATGGCCCGCCTTTGCCTTGTGGAGCGCTCCATGCTTAGAGGATAACAACCTGAGAAGAAATTTTCATCCTCCTGCGATAGAGTAGCCCCATGCGTGCGCTGACGTTGCTTCTCCTTTGGCTTGTTCCTGCCTTTGCCCAGGAGACCGGGGGGTACCTCCTGGGGCGCATCCTGGGGCTGGACCTGGGGAAGGGCGTGGCCCAGGTGAGGGTCCAGGGGGAGATCAAGGAGGCCCTATTGCCTGCGGATGGGGGCGGCTTCAGGGTGGGCATGCGGGTGGTTCTGTACCGGGAGGGGGGGCGGCTTTACGTGGCCGAGCCCGACCGGATGCCTTGGCTCCTCGGGCTCCTTTCCCTCTTTGCCCTTCTCGCCGCCCTTGTGGGCCGGGGTAAGGGCATGCGGGGCCTCCTGGGCACCTTTTTGAGCCTTTTGGTCGTGGTCTATTTCGTGGTTCCCAGGGTGGCCGCGGGGGGCAATCCGCTCTTCTACGCCCTTTTGGGAAGCCTCGGGGTGCTCCTCTTCACCATCTACCTGGTGCACGGGGTCAACCCCAAAACCACGGCGGCCCTTGCGGGCACCCTCCTGGCCGCAGGCTTTGTGCTCCTCCTAAGCCTTTTGTTTGCCCGGGCCATGGGGTTTACCGGCCTGGCCTCGGAGGAAACCCTCCTTCTGAAGCAGTGGGGCGGGGTGGACCTGCTCTCCCTTTACCTGGCGGGGGTGGTGGTGGGGGCCTTGGGGGCCCTTACGGACGTGACCGTGACCCAGGCGGCCGTGGTCCAGGCTCTGGCCCACGCCAACCCCCGCTTTGGCCTCAAGGAGCTGTACCGGAGGGGCATGGAGGTGGGCTACGACCACATCGGCAGCCTGGTGAACACCCTGATCCTGGCCTATGCAGCGGGCTCCTTGCCCCTCTTTCTCCTCCTCACCAGGGACCCCACCCCCTTGCGCTTTCTCCTCAACACCGAGCCCTTTGCCGGCGAGATCACGGCCATGCTCCTAGGTTCCCTCGGGCTCCTCTTGGCTGTCCCCCTCACCACCCTGGTGGCCGCCTGGGCCTTTCGCGGCGGGAGGGGCGGACCCCCGGCGCCTCACCACCCCCACTAGGGGTTCCCGCCCCCGTTCCCAGGCCCCTCTGTAGGGACTGGGCCACACACCTTTGCCCTTTGCCCGCTAAACTGATTTTGGTGCCTTTGGCACCTCCTTCGGGGCGGGGTGGAAGTCCCCACCGGCGGTGAAAGCCCGCGAAGCCCCTTTGGGGGCCCGACCCGGTGAAACTCCGGGGCCGACGGTGAAAGTCCGGATGGGAGAAGGAGGTCCTTTGCATTTGGACGAGCGCTTTCTGCGAAGAGCCCTGCAGCTTGCCGAAAGGGCCCGGGGCCACACCAGCCCGAATCCCCTGGTCGGGGCGGTCTTGGTCAAGGAGGGGCATATCCTTGGGGAGGGGTACCACCCCAGGGCAGGCGAGGCCCACGCGGAGGTCTTTGCCCTAAAGGCGGCGGGGGAGGCGGCGCGGGGGGCCACGGCCTACGTGACCCTCGAGCCCTGCGACCACTTCGGCCGCACCCCTCCCTGCTCCCTGGCCCTGATCGGGGCCGGGGTGGCCCGGGTGGTGGTGGCGGTCCGGGACGAGAACCCCCTGGCCCGGGGCGGTCTGGAGCGGCTACGGGAGGCCGGGGTGCGGGTGGAGGTGGGGCTATTGGAGCGGGAGGCCCGGGAGCAGAACGAGGCCTTCTTCACCGCCCAGAGGAAGCGCCGCCCCTTCGTCCTCCTCAAGGCGGCCCTCACCCTGGACGGGAAGGCGGCGGCCCCCTCGGGGGACGCCCGCTGGATCTCCTCCGAGGCCAGCCGCCGTGTGGCCCACGCTTACCGACAGTGGCTCCCGGCGGTGATGGTAGGGGTGGGGACGGTGCTCCGGGACGACCCCGCCCTTACCGTACGCGACCCCGACTTCCGCCCCTTCCCCCTGATGCTGGAGCCCCCGCCCCTCCGCGACCCCCTAAAGGTGGTCCTGGACACCGAGGCCCGCACCCCCCCCACGGCCCGCCTCTTCCGGCCTGGCCCCCGGGGGGAGCCTGCCCGGGTCCTGGTCCTGGTGGGGAAAGGCGCCCCCAGGGAGAGGGTTCGCGCCCTCGAGGCCGCGGGGGCCCGGGTGGCGGAGCTTCCCCGGGAAGGGGAGGGGGTGAGCCCGGAGGGGGCCTTGGCCTTCCTCTATGCCGAGGGGATAGACGGGGTGCTCCTGGAGGGAGGGCCCAGGCTGTACGGGGCCTTTGTGGCCCGGGGCCTCGTGGACAAGGTGGCCCTTTTCCTGGCCCCTAAGCTTCTGGGGGAGGGGAGGGGTCTTCTGGAGGGCTTGCGCTTGGAGAGGATGGCCGAGGCCCTTAGGCTTCGCCTGCACCGCCGGGAGTGGCTGGGCGAGGACCTGTGGCTCGAGGCCTACGTGGAGGGCTGAATGTTCACCGGGCTGGTGGAGGAGACGGGAAAGATCCTGGAGGTAGAGGAAGGGCCCTTCCTCAAGGTCCGAATCGGGGCAAGGAGGGTTCTTGAGGACCTCGAGGTGGGCGACTCCGTGGCCGTGGACGGGGTCTGCCTCACCGCGGTGGCCGTGGACGGGGAGGGGTTTTGGGTGGAGCTAGCCCGGGAGACCTTGAGGCGCACCGCCCCCACCACCTGGCGGGTGGGCCACCGGCCTAACCTGGAACGGGCCCTGAAGGTGGGGGACCGCCTCGGTGGGCACTTCGTCACCGGCCATGTGGACGGGGTGGCGGAGCTTGTGGAGGTGCGGGAGGCGCCAGGGGCGAGGGACTTCGTCTTCTTGCCTCCTAGGGGGCTTTCCCCCTACCTCGCCGAGAAGGGAAGCGTGGCCTTAAATGGGGTTTCCTTGACGGTGGCGGGCCTCGAGGGGGAAGCCTTCTTGGTTACCCTCATCCCCCACACCCTCGCCGTCACCAACCTGGGGGGGCTCGGGCCGGGGGACAGGGTGAACCTGGAGGTGGACCTCATCGCCCGCTACGTGGCGAGGCTTTTGGGGAGGGCGTGATGGAGGGCATCGCGAGCGTTCAGGAGCTTCTGGAGGAGCTCCGCCGGGGTCGTCCGGTGATCCTGGTGGACGACGAGGACCGGGAGAACGAGGGCGACCTCATCATGGCGGCGGAGCACGTGACCCCGGAGTGGGTGAACTTCATGCTCCGAGAGTGCCGGGGCCTCCTCTGCGTGGCCCTCACGGAGGAAAGGGCCAGGGCCCTGGACCTCCCCCTCATGGTGGAGCGGAACCAAGACCCCCAGGGCACGCGCTTCACCGTGAGCGTGGATGCCCGGGGGACGAGCACGGGGATCAGCGCCTTGGAGCGGGCGGCCACCATAAGGCTCCTCGCCGACCTCGAGGCCACCCCGCAGGACTTCCGCCGCCCGGGGCACGTTTTTCCCCTGGTGGCCAGGCCCGGCGGGGTCCTTCGCCGCGCTGGGCACACGGAGGCCACGGTGGACCTCCTGCGCCTCGCCGGGCTCACCCCGGTGGGGAGCCTCATTGAGATCCTCAAGGAGGACGGCACCATGGCCCGCCTGCCGGACCTCTTGGCCTTCGCCCAGAGGCACGGCCTCAGGGTGGGGACCATCGCCGACCTCATCCGCTACCGCCTGGAGCGGGGGGATCTTTATGTGCGGCGGGAGGCGGAGGCCCTGCTTCCCACCCGCTTTGGGGAGTTCCGCATCCTGGGGTACCGGGACACCCTCACGGGGGAGGAGCACGCCGCCTTGGTCATGGGGAGCTGGGACCCGGAGGAGCCCGTCTTGGTGCGCATGCACTCCGAGTGCCTCACCGGGGACGCCCTCCACTCCCTGCGCTGCGACTGCGGCTTCCAGCGGGACCTCGCCCTGGAGAGGATCGCCGAGGAGGGGAAGGGGGTCCTGGTCTACCTGAGGCAGGAGGGGCGGGGGATCGGCCTCGTGAACAAGATCCGGGCCTATGCCCTCCAGGACCGGGGCCTGGACACGGTGGAGGCGAACCTGGTGCTGGGCTTTCCCCCGGACCTCCGGGACTACGGGGTGGGGGCCCAGATCCTCTATGACCTCGGGGTGCGGAAGATGCGCCTCCTCACCAACAACCCCCGCAAGGTCCGGGCCCTTTCTGGCTTCGGCATAGAGATCGTGGAGCGCCTCCCCTTGCGGGCCGGGGACAACCCCTTTAACGAGCGCTACCTCCAGGCCAAGAAGGAGAAGCTCGGGCACTGGATGGACTGAGCCGGGGTAGCATGGGGGTGTGCCCGGGGTTTTTCTCCTTAGGGGCCTCGTCCTCCTTCTCCTCCTCCTCGCCTTCCTGGACCTCCGCTGGCCCCTACCGGGGAGGGTGGTCTACCTCTTAGACTTCTCCCCGTCCGCCAGGGAAAGTGTCTTCGCCCTGGCGGCTAGGCTTCCCCCCCACGCCTTCTACCTGGCCTTCGCCGAGCGGGCCGCGCTCCTCCCCGGGCCCACGGCGAGGAGGCTGGACCTGGGGGAGAGGACGGACCTGCGGGCGGCCTTCCGGGAGGCGGCCAGGCTCAGGCCGAGCCGGGTGGTCCTGGTCTCGGACGGCCTCTTGGAACCCGTCCCCCCGCCCTTTCCCCTGGACGCCCTCTATGTGCCCCCGAAACCCCATGTGGACTTGCGCCTCGTCCCCCCGCCCTACCCCCTTTTCGGCGAGACCGTGGGGGTAGGGGTGGTCCTCGAGGCCCCCGTGCCTGCCGAGGCCCGCCTCCGGGTAGAGGGACCTGGGGGGATTCTGGAGCGCTCCCTCCGGCTTTCGGGCCGAAGGGCCTTCCCTTACACCTTTCCCCTCACCGAAGAGGCCGAGGTGAGGGCGGTGGCGGAAGGTCCTTGGGGAAGGAGCGAGGCCCGGGTAAGGGTGGCCCCGGCTGACCGGGCCAAGGCCTGGGTCCTGGGGGACCCGGCCCTCGCCCGCTACCTCGAGGCCCAGGGCTTCCAGGTGGAGGAGGGCCCCTTGCGGTTTCCCCTGGCGGCGGACCAGGTGGACCTGGTGGCCGTGGGGGTGGGGGTGCCGGACCTGCCCGAGGGCGCACCCGAGGCCCTTCGGGACTTCCTTCGGCAGGGAGGGGGCCTCCTCTTCACCGCCACCCCCAGGGGCCTCTTCTTTGGCGGCTGGGACCGGGCGCTGCCGGAGGAGCTCCCGCTCAAGCCCCTGGGGCGCAAGGGGGCGGCTTTGGTCCTGGTCCTGGACGTTTCCGGGAGCATGGCGGGGGAGAAGCTCAATATGGCGGTCACTGGGGCCTTAGAGCTGGTCCGGAGCGCCGCCCCCGAGGACTACCTGGGGGTGGTCCTGTTCGGCTCCGGCTCCCGGGTCCTCTTCCCGCCCCGGCCCATGACGGCCCAGGGGAGGAAGGAGGCGGAAAGCCTCCTGCTTTCCGTGCGGGCCGGGGGCGGGACCGTGCTTGGGCAGGCCTTCCGGGAGGCCCTCCGTCTTCTCCAGGGGGTCCCTGTGGAGCGGAAGGCGGTCCTGGTCCTCACGGATGGCCTGATCTCCGACCCCAAGGAGCCCATCCTCTCCCTGGCGGCGGCCTCTGGGGTGGAGGTGAGCGCCCTGGCGCTGGGCCCGGACGCGGATGCGCCCTTCCTGGAGGAGCTGGCCCAAAGGAGCGGGGGGCGGTTCTACCGGGCGGCCTTTCCCAAGGACCTCCCCCGCCTCTTCCTCAGGGAGGGGCAGAAGGTGTTCCGGGGGGAGAGGCTGGAGGGGCGCTTTCCCGTGGAGGCCGCTTCCCATCCCTTGGCGCAGGGCTTCGCCTTTCCTCCCCTAGCCGTCCTCCTTCCGGCCCGGGCCGAGCCGTGGGCCGAGGTGGTGCTGCATAGCGGTGGGCGGGCGGTGCTCGCCTTGGGGGAGAGGGGAGAGGGCAGGGTGGCCGCCCTGGCCACGGACCTCTCCCGCTCCTGGCAGGGCTGGGAGGGGGCGGCCCCCTTTCTCGGCGGGCTCGCCCGCTATCTGGCAGGGTCCCGGCAGGCCTTGGCCCTCCACGCCTACCCGGAGGGCCCCGGGGTGAGGCTTGTGGTCCTGGGGAGGCTGGAGGCCCCTGTGGCCCGGGTGGGGGGGAGGGAGGTGCCCCTGGTGCCCACCGCTTTCCTGCGGTACGAGGCCTTTCTGGAGGGGGAAGGGGTTCTCCTGGACGGGAAGCGGCGCATCCCCCTAAGGCTGCCCCTGCCGGGGGAGTGGACCCCTAGGGACGGGGAGGCGGTGCTCCGCGCCTTGAGCGAGGGGAGCGGGGGGAGGTTCCTCTCCCTTGGGGACCTCCCCCAGGCGGCCTCCGCTTTCCTTCCCCTCAGGCCTTACCTCCTGGGGTTAGCCCTCGCCCTCTTCCTCCTGGAGCGGCTCCTCGAGGCCCGCTCTGGGCGGTTTCCCCAGGTCCCTTAAGGCTTCTCATGTGCAGAGTTGGCAGGCTAGGTTAGGAGGGGAGGGCAACCTAAAAGCATGCTCCATTGGGACGAGGAGCTGGAAAGGCGGCTAGCCCCCTTGCGGGCGAAAAGGGAGGAGGAAAACCGGAGAATCGCCGAGCTGGAAGAGAGGCTGCACCAGGCCTCCTTTGAACTCCAGCTCCTTCGCCGCTACCTGCGCCAGGCCGAGGAGGAGAACCGCCGGCTCCGGGTGCAGGTGGGGGCCATGGCCCTGGGCGGGGCGGGTCTAGCGGAGGTGAAGGGGATCCTGGAGGAGGCCTGGCTGGAGCTTGTCCTCCACGCCTCCCCCCAGGCGGAGCGCCTGGGGGCCCTCATCCAAGCGGTGGAGCGCCTGCTTGCCGAAACCCCTCGCCCATCTGAACCAGGACCGCCTCCCCCCGCACCGTAAGGACCCCTTCGGCGTAGAGCCCGGTCTCCACCACCACCTTCCTCCCCTTCACCTCCCGGGGCCGGCCCACGAGAAGAAGCTCCGGCCCCAAGGGAGTGGGCTTCAGGTAGTCCACCTTCAGGCTCGCCGTGACGAAGCGCAAGGGGGTTTCCTCCAGGGAGAGGCCCTCCGCCTGGGCCTTGGCGGCGGCCGCCGTGGCGGTGGAGTGGCAGTCCACCAAGGAGGCCAAAAGCCCCCCGTAGACGAAGCCAGGGAGGGCGGTGTGGTGGGGAGAGGGGGTAAAGCGGGTCTCGCTTTCTCCCCTCTCAGGGTGCCAGTAGGTCTTGACGTGGAGGCCGTGGGCGTTCAGGTAACCGCACCCGTAGCAGTGGGCCCACTCGGGGGGGTAGTAGAGCTGGATGGCCTTCATGCCAGCCCCTGGGCTTTCCAGCGCTCGGGTACCGCCCTCTTGAGGAAGTCCACGATTTCCTGGGTCAGGGTCCCGGGGCCGAAGACCGCGGCCACCCCGAGCTCCTTCAGCTTGGGCACGTCCTCATCGGGGATGATGCCCCCGCCGAAGACGAGGATGTCCGAGGCCCCCCGTTCCTCCAGAAGCCGCTTCACCTCGCGGAAGTAGTGCATGTGGGCCCCCGAGAGGATGGAGAGGCCAATCGCGTCCACGTCCTCCTGAATGGCGGCGGAGACGATCATTTCTGGGGTCTGGCGGAGCCCCGTGTAGATCACCTCCATGCCCGCATCCCGGAGGGCCCGGGCCACCACCTTGGCCCCGCGGTCGTGCCCGTCCAGGCCGGGCTTGGCGATGAGCACCCGTATGCGCCTGTCCACGTCTGCCTCCTTATACCCTTTGCTTCTGGTTCCTGCGCTCCAAAAAACCTCGCAGGGGCGTTCTACCCGCCCAAGCCCGCATGGGGTGGTATTACACGTATGCGGGCTCCTGGTAGGTACCGTAGACCTCCCGCAGCACGTCCATCATCTCGCCCAGGGTGCAGTAGGCGAGGGCGCACTCCACGAAGTGGGGCATGGTGTTCTGCCCCTCGAGGGCCGCCCGCCTAAGGCCCTGAAGGGCCTCCTCCACCCGCCTGGGGTCCCGCTCCCGCCGCACCCGGGCAAGGCGCTCCGCCTGGACCCTTTCCACCTCCGGGTCCACGAGCTGGATGGGCACTTTTAAGGGGATCTCGTCGGTGAAGGCGTTTACCCCCACGATGATCCGCTCTTTGCGCTCCACCTCCTGCTGGTAGCGGTAACTGGCCTCGGCGAGCTCCCGGAGGAAGTACCCCTCCTCAATGGCCCGCACCACGCCCCCCATGCGGCGGATCTCCTCAATGATGGCCATGGCCTGCCGCTCCATCTCGTCGGTGAGCCACTCCACGTAGTAGCTCCCCGCCAGGGGGTCTATGGTGTGGGTGACCCCGGTCTCGTAGGCGATGATCTGCTGGGTGCGGAGGGCGATGGTGGCGCTCTCCTCCGTGGGTAGGGCCAGGGCTTCGTCGTAGGCGTCGGTGTGGAGGCTGTTGGTGCCCCCAAGGACCGCCGCCAGGGCCTGGATGGCCACCCGGGCGATGTTGTTCAGGGGTTGCTGGGCAGTGAGGGAGACCCCGGCGGTCTGGGCGTGGGTGCGGAGCATCCAGCTCTGGGGATTCTTGGCCCCATAGCGGTAGCGCATCTCCTTGGCCCAGATCCGCCGCGCCGCCCGGAACTTGGCAATCTCCTCAAAGAAGTCGTTGTGCACGTCAAAGAAGAAGCTGATCCGGGGGGCGAACTCGTCCACGTCCAGGCCCCGCTTGAGGGCGGCCTCCACGTACTCAAAGCCGTCCGCCAGGGTCCAGGCCAGCTCCTGCACCGCTGTGGAGCCCGCTTCCCGGATGTGGTAGCCCGAAACGGAGATGAAGTTCCACTTAGGAACGTTCTTGGGTCCCCACTCAAAGGTGTCGATCACCAGCTTCACGCTGGGCTCAGGGGGAAAGATGAACTCCTTCTGGGCAATGAACTCCTTGAGGATATCGTTCTGGATGGTACCCCCGAGCTTCTTCCAGTCGTAGCCCCGCTTCTTCGCCACCGCCAGGTACATGGCCCAGATGGCGTTGGCGGGGGAGTTGATGGTCATGGAGGTGGTGACCTCCTCCAGGTGGATCCCCTCAAAGAGGACCTCCATGTCGGCGAGGCTACTGACCGCCACCCCGCACTTCCCCACCTCCCCCTTGGACAGGGGGTGGTCGGAGTCGTAGCCCATGAGGGTGGGAAGGTCAAAGGCCACGGAGAGCCCGGTCTGCCCTGCTTTTAGCAGCTTCTTGAAGCGCTCGTTCGTCTGCTCGGCGGTGCCGAAGCCGGCGAACATGCGCATGGTCCAGAGCTTGGACCGGTACATGGAGCCGTAGACCCCCCGGGTGTAGGGGAACTCCCCAGGGTAGCCCCGCTTCTCCTCGTACTCCGGGTCCAGGACCCCGATGTCCTCCGGCGTGTAGAGGGGCTCCGGGGCGATATCCGAGAGGGTGCGGTGGGCCACGGGCCTCTCCGGCATCTTCTCCAGGCTCTTCCGGTAGGTCTCCCTGAGCCAGTCGGGTTTCCTGCGCATGGACCCTCCCTTGCTTCCAGTATACGGTTTTTTACCGGAAGGGAAAAGGGCGTCATACCTTTGGTTTGGGTGCCTGCGCTAAAAAACCTCGCGGGGACGTTCTACCGGGGCCCCCATGCGGGCCCAAGGGGTGGTATCAGGCTTTGCGCTCGCTCTCCGGCTCCACGTGGATGGTGACCGCGAGCCCCGGGAAGGCCTCCTCCAAGGTCCGTTCCAGCCGGTCGCAGAGCCGGTGGGCCTCGGCCACCGGCATCGTTCCGGGCACCACCAGGTGGAACTCCAAGAAGGCCCGGTGGCCCGCCTTCCGCGTCCTCAGGTCGTGGACCTCTAAGGCCTTTCCCTGAAGCTCCCTGGCGATCACCGCCTGGATGCGGGCCACCTCCTCTGGGGAAAGCCCCTCGTCCATCAGGCCCCCCACCGACTGGCGCACCAGGCGGAGGCCCAGGAGGAGGATGTGCCCCGCCACCAGGAGGGCGAGGAGGGGGTCCAGCACCCAGAGGCGCGTGAGCCCGGCAAGCCCTACTCCGAGGAGGACCCCCAAGGAGGTGAGGACATCGGAGAGGACGTGGTAACCGTCGGCGGTGAGGGCGGGGGAGCGGAGGCGCCTTCCCTCCCGGAGGAGAACGTAGGCCAGGAGGCCGTTGAGCCCGGAGGCCAGGAGGGCAAGCCCAAGCCCCGGGCCTAGGTCCCCCAAGGGGGTGGGATGGAGGAGGCGGGGAAGGGCCTCCCTGGCGATGAGGAGGGCGGCCAGCACCACCAGGACGCCTTCCAGCACGGCGGAGAAGTACTCCGCCTTGGTGTGGCCAAAGGGGTGGGTGGCGTCCGGGGGACGTTGGGCGAAGCGGATGGCCAAGAGGGCTAGGAGGGCCGCGGCCACGTTCACCGTGGACTCGAGGGCGTCGGAGAGGAGGGCCAAGGAGCTCGTAAGGAGGTAGGCGAGCCCCTTGAGCCCCAGGACCAGGAGGGCCACGACCAGGCTAGCCAAGGCGGCCCGTTCCGCCACTACGCCCCTTCCCAAGCCTCTTCCGGGGCTTCCCGCTTGGGCTTCATGAGGGGGAAGAGGAGGACGTCCCTTAAGGAAGGCTGGTCGGTGAGGAGCATGGCCAGGCGGTCTATCCCCAGGCCGAGCCCCGCCGCCGGGGGCATCCCGTACTCCAGGGCCAGGAGGAAGTCCTCGTCGGGCTCCGGGGCCTCCTCGTCGCCTTCCTTGCGGCGCCTGGCCTGCTCCAGGAAGCGCTCCCTCTGGTCCAGGGGGTCGTTGAGCTCGGAGTAGGCGGGGGCAAGCTCCATCCCCCCGGCGTAGAGGTCCCAGCGCTCGGTGAGGCCCGGTTTCTCCCGGTGCCTTTTGGCCAGGGGGCTGATGGCCAAGGGGAAGTCCAGGACGAAGGTGGGGTCCTGGAGCTTGGGCTCCACGTAGATCCCGAAGAGCTTGTCCAGAAGCTTGTAGCTCGGCACCTGGGCGAGCTCTGGGTGGTGGGCATCGGCCCAGAGGCGGAGGCGATCCAAATCCAGGGGGTCAAAGGGGAGGCCCGCTTCTTCCTTGAGGCTTTCCACGAAGGAGATGCGGCGGAAGGGGGGCCGGAAGTTGAGGACTTGGCCCTGGTAGGGCACCTCGTAGGTGCCGAAAAGGTGGAGAACGAGGCCGGAGAGGAGCTCCTCCACCAGGCTGGCCATGTCCTGGTAGTCGGCGTAGGCCCAGTAGGCCTCCAGCATGGAGAACTCGGGGTTGTGGTTGTGGTCCATCCCCTCGTTGCGGAAGACCCGGCCGATCTCGTACACCTTCTCGTAGCCCCCCACCAGAAGGCGCTTCAGGTAGAGCTCCAGGGAGATGCGGAGGTAGAACTCGTGGTCTAAGGCGTTGTGGTAGGTCTTGAAGGGCCGGGCCTCGGCCCCGCCGGTGGTGGGCTGGAGGATGGGGGTCTCCACCTCCAAGAAGCCCCGATCCTCAAAGAAGCGCCGGATGTAGCGCACCATCTCCGCCCGCTTCCGAAAGACCTCCCGCACCTCCGGGTTCACCATGAGGTCCAGATAGCGCTGGCGGTAGCGTACCTCCTTGTCCTTAAGGCCGTGCCACTTGTCGGGGAGGGGGTGGAGGCTTTTGACGAGGGGTGTCCAGGCAAGGACCTTCACCGTGACCTCCCCCGTCTTGGTGGTGAAGGGGTACCCCCTCACCCCTAGGATATCCCCCACGTCCAGCCTCTTTAGGAGCTCGTAGTGGGGGGTGAGGTCCTTCTGAAAGTAGAGCTGGATCCGCCCTGTCTCGTCCAGGAGGTGGGCGAAGGTGACCTTGCCCATGCGCCTCAGGGCCACGATCCTTCCGGCGATGGCCACCTCCTCCTCGGGCCACTCCGCCTCCGGAGGGGCCCCGGCCTTGGCCTTCAGGATCTTTTGGGCGCTTTGGGTTTTGGGGAAGCGGTAGGGGTAAGGCGCGAAGCCCGCCTCCACCAGGGCTTCCAGGTTGAGTAGGCGCTGGCGCGTCTGCTCGTTCATCGCTTGGGGTCTCCGCCTCGAGGCAAGCCCAGGTGGGGGCTTACCCGTGGACCGCCACCACCCGGAACTCCTTCCTGCCCCTAGGGGTGTCCAGGGCGAGGACATCCCCTACCCGGTGGCCCAGGAGGGCCTTGCCCATGGGGGAGGCGTCGGAGATCTTCATGGGGGTTTCCAGAACGCTCGCCTCGGCAGGGGAGACCACCTGCACCTCCAGCCGCTCCCCGGTGGCCGGGTCCTCCAGCTCCACCACGGAGCCCAGGCCGATGACCTCGCCCGAGCCCTCCTCGAGGATCACCGCCCGGGACAGCACGTCCTCTAAGCTGTCAATCCGGGCCTCAATCCGGGCCTTCTCCTGCTTGGCCGCCTCCAGGCCCGAGTCATCGTAATCGTCGCTGGACTCCATGAGCTCCTGCAGGATCTTGGTGGCCTCCTGAAGGCGCTCCCTCTCCTGCTCCAGCTGTTTCATGAGCCGCTCGTAGCCGGCCTTGGTCAGCTTTACTTCGCGCGCCATAGCTCACCTCGTAAGTCATGGAGGCCGGCCAAAGCCGACCTCCTTGGCCCAAGGGCCCCCTTCTCAGGTGAGTATACCCCGAAGGAGGATTTCCCTCAAACGCTCCGGCTCGGCGTGGCCCGCGCAGGCCGCCGTGTCCTGGCACAGGACCAGGTAGCGCAGATGGGTCTCCCTCCCCCCCACGGGGTGGCGGAAGAAGCCCAGGGCGCTTCCCGAGAGGTGGCGGCGGCAGGCCTCGCAGACCTGGGGGCCGGCCACGTGGCCGGGGAGGGGCTCGAGGGCGAGGCGAAGCTCAGGCGGTCCCTTCTCCAGGATCACCACCCGCCCCTCCTCGTCCCGGTAGTAGAGGATCTCCCCAAGGGGGAGAAGGTCAGGGGAGGTGCCTGGAAAGAGTTCCAGGATCAGCTCCCGCTCTTCGTGGTCCATGCCCCTAGCTTAGCCCAAGGTGGCGGAAAAGGGGGGGCAGGAAGAGGCGGAGGCCCACGAGGAGGGCGAGGAGGCTTGCCAGCAGGACGGCGGCCGCCGCCGTGTCCTTGGCCTGCTTGGCCAGGGGGTGGTAGACGGGGCTTGCCAGGTCGGTGAGGGCCTCGAGGGCGGTGTTCACGAGCTCCAGGGAGAGAACGAGGGCGGCGAGGAGAAGGACGGGGAGGGGGTCCACCCCGAGCCAGAGGGCCAGGAGGAGGGCCAGAAGCCCCAGGTAGGCCTCGAGGCGGAAGTTGCGCTGCACCCGCCAGGCGTAGGCCAGGCCCTGGAGGGCGTAGGCGAAGGAGCGGAGGATCCCCTTTACAGCGTGAGGATCCTCTCTTGGACGCGGCGGAAGCCCTCCCAATCCTCCTCCTTCGCGTGGTCGTGGCCCAGGAGGTGCCATAGCCCGTGGGCCGAAAGCACCAGCACCTCCTCCTCCAAGGGGGCTCCCCGGGCCTTCGCCTGCTTTCCTGCGGTGTCCAGGCTGATCCAGATGTCCCCAAGGTGCGGGGGGAGGAAGGGGTCTTCGGGCTCGTAATGGGGGAAGGAGAGGACGTCCGTGGCCTCATCCTCCCCCCACCACGCCCGCTTGAGGGCCCGTAGCCTCCGGTCCCCGGTGAGGATCACCGTGACCGCCTTGTCCCCTACCCCAAGCTCCTCCATCAGGGCCTGGAGGGCCTTTTTTAGCCGGGGAACAAGACCCTTGGGGGGCCGTTTATTGGCCACCACCGCCACCACGCTCGGCCTCCTCGTAGGCCTTGATGATCCGGGCCACCAAGGGGTGGCGCACCACGTCCGACTCCTTAAAGTAGATGAAGGCGATGCCCTCTATCCCCTTCAGGATGCGGGTGGCCTCCACAAGGCCCGACTTTTGGTGTTTGGGCAGGTCGATCTGGGTGATGTCCCCCGTGATGACCATCTTGGAGCTGAAGCCCATGCGGGTGAGGAACATCTTCATCTGCTCCGGGGTGGTGTTTTGGGCCTCGTCCAGGATGATGAAAGCATCATTTAAGGTTCTACCCCTCATGAACGCCAAAGGCGCCACCTCAATGATTCCAGATTGGAGATATTGCTCAAAACGCTCGGCGTCAATCATGTCAAAGAGGGCATCGTAGAGGGGCCTAAGGTAGGGGTCCACCTTGGCCTGGATGTCCCCGGGGAGGAAGCCCAGCTTCTCCCCGGCTTCCACGGCGGGCCGGGTGAGGACGATGCGCTTCACCTTGCGCGCCCTGAGGTGGCTCACCGCCATGGCCACGGCCAGGTAGGTTTTGCCCGTGCCTGCGGGCCCGATGCCGAAGGTGATGTCGTGCCGGGCGATGGCCTCCACGTACCGCTTCTGCCCCGGGGTTTTGGGGCGGAGGCGCCCCGGGAGGGCGGGCTCCGCCTCCGGGTCGGTGGCCTGGTAGAGGCCCTGCCCCTCCTGGGCCAGGGCCACCGCCTGCTCCAGGGTGGCCTCGTCCAGCTCCGCCCCCTGGCGAAGGAGGGCGAGGAGGTCGCGGACCACCCGCTCGGCCACCCGCACCGCCTCCTCGTCCCCTAGGAGCTCCACCTGGTCCCCCCGCGCCACGAGCCTCAGGCGGTCGCCAAAAGCCTCGCGGAAGAGGGCGCGGAGCCTCTTCAGGTTCCGGTCCGCCTGGCCCAAAAAGGCCAGGGCCTCCTCGGGCTTTAGGGGGATCAAAAGCCTTTGGGCCGCTTCAGGATCTCGTGCCATATCACCCCTTTCAAGATGCTCTCCCGGTCTGTGCGCAGGAGCTTTTTGCGGGCCGGCTTCGGAGGGGGCTCCTCTTGGGGTTCCTGTGGGCGGGCCTCGAGGACCCTCCGCTCGGAAGGAGGGGGAAGGGTCGGACGGGATGGGGCCTCCGCCCGCTTGGGCTCGGGGGAGGGGAGGGGCTTGGGCTTGGGCCGGGGGCGGCTTTTGGGTTTGGGGAAAGGCTCGGGCAGGGGGAGGTCCTCCGGAAGGGTGGGGGGGCGGCCCCGGCGGCTTAGGCCCTGAAGGGCGGGCAGGATGACGAAGAAGAGGAGAAAGAGGAGCCCAAGGAGGTCGTCTAGGCTCATTCCTCACCCTCGGGCTTGGCCGCCCGGCTGATGGACTCCCGCATGTCGGTGTCGGCCTCGATGTTCTTGAGGCGGTAGTAGTCCATGACCCCAAGCCGCCCCGCCCTTAGGGCCTCGGCCAGGGCCAAGGGCACCTGGGCCTGGGCCTCCACCAGCTTGGCCCGCATGGCCTCCACCAAGGCCCGGTTCTCCTGCTCCGCCGCCACCGCCATGGCCCTCCGCTCCTCGGCCTTGGCCTGGGCCACCTTTTTGTCGGCCTCCGCCTGGTCGGTGCGGAGCTGGGCCCCGATGTTCCGGCCCACGTCCACCTCGGCGATGTCCACGGAGAGGATCTCAAAGGCCGTGCCGGCGTCCAGCCCTTTGGACAGCACGGTCTTGCTGATGCGGTCGGGCTGCTCCAGCACCTCCTTGTGGCTTTCTGCGCTCCCGATGGAGGCCACGATCCCCTCGCCCACCCGGGCCAGGACCGTTTCCTCGCCCGCTCCGCCCACGAGGCGGTCAATGTTGGCCCGCACCGTCACCCGGGCGGTGACCAAGAGCTGGATCCCGTCCTTGGCCATGCCCGCTACCTGGGGCGTGGTGATGACCTTGGGGTTGACGGACACCCGGACCGCCTCCAGCACGTCCCGCCCCGCCAGGTCTATGGCCGCGGCGCGGTCAAAGGTAAGCTTGATCCCCGCCTTGTCTGCGGCGATGAGGGCGTCCACCACCCGGTCCACGTTGCCTCCCGCCAGGTACTGGGCCTCGAGGCGGTTGAGCTCCACGGGGATGCCCGCCTTCGTGGCCTTGATCATGGGGAAGATGATCTTGGCCGGGGGGACCCGTCTTAACCGCATGGCCACCAGGCTCGTGAGGGGAACCCGCACCCCGGCGAAGAAGGCTGTGACCCAGAGGCCTACGGGAATGAAGGAAAAAAAGAGGAAGACCAGGATAAGAACCAGTCCCGCGAGGAAAAGAAGGCCCACGGCAGTCATACTACTCCTCCTTAAAAGCCCGCACCACCACCCGGGGGCCTTCCACCTTGACCACCCGGACCAAGGTGCCCCGGGGAAGGTACTCCCCTTCGGTCACCACGTCCACCCGCCGATCCCCAAACCGGGCCACCCCTGCGGGCCTTAGGTCGCTCAGGGCTTCCCCGATGGCCCCAAGCAGGGCCTCGAGCTCCCCTTTGGGCGGCGCGGTCTCCGAGATGGCGCTCTCCAGGACCAAGGCCCGCCCTACCCGGCTTCGGGGAAAGAGGCGGAAGAGGAGGAGGAGGCCAAGGCCCAAAACCAAAACGGCGTAGGCCCCTACCGCTAAGCTCTGGGCGCCAAAGGTGAGGTAAACGGAGGCCAGCACGAGCCCGATTCCCAAGGCCCCGGGAAGCCCGAACCCCGGCAGGAGGAAGGCCTCGGCGAGGAGGAGAAGCACCCCGGCGAAGAAGAGGAGGATCTCCAGGATCCCCGAAAGCCCGGCCAGATACCCCCCGAAGAAGTAGAGCCCCAGGGCGACGAGGCCGAGGGTGGCGGGGAGGAGGGTTCCCGGGGTGAAGAACTCCAGCAGGAGGAGAAGGATCCCCAAGGCGAGGAGCACCCCGGCCACGCTGGAACTGGTGAGGAAGCGGGCAAGCCGCACCCTGGGCCCTGGCTCCAAGCGCTCCACCTCGGCGCTTAGGCCCGCCTGGGCCAGGGCCTCGGAGAGGCTTCCCGCCTTGAAGTCCGCCACCTTGAGCTCCACCGCCTTGTCGGCCGAGAGGGTGAGGGGCTCCCCCTTGGCGGAAAGCCCCGGGATTTCCACCTCGGGGTCCACCATGGCCTCGGCCAACTGGGTGGGGCGGCCCCGGGCCTCGGCCACGGCGCGGAACTTGCCCTTGAGGGCGGAGACCACCTTTTGGTCTGCGGCCTCAGGCCTTTGCAAGGGGAGGGCCACCACGGGGAGGGCGGCCCCGATCTCGGAGCCGGGGAGCATGGCGATCTGGCGGCAGGATAGGGCGATGAGGGCCCCGGCCGAGAAGGCGTTTTGCACCACGGCCAGGGTGGGGAGGGGGGACTGGAGGATGCGGTCCGAGATCTTGATGGCGGCGTCCACCCGCCCCCCGGGGGTGTCAATGAGGAGGGCCACCCCGCTCGCCCCCTCCCGCTCGGCCCGGGTGAGGGCCTGGTCCACGAAGACGGCCAGGGCGGGGTCTATCTCCCCTTGGACGGGCACCAGGTAGGTTCTCCCCAGGGCCAGGGAGAGGAGAAGCCAGAGGGCAAGGAGCCTCTTCACCGCTTCCATTCTATACGCTTTGCCCCGGTGGGTACGCTATCCTGAAGGGGATGCTTCGCCTCGCCGTCCTGGGCTACCCTGTGGCCCACTCCCTCTCCCCCGCCATGCACGCCTTCGCCCTGAAGCACCTGGGCCTAAAGGGCACCTACGAGGCCCTGGAGACCCCTGTGGAGGCGCTTCAAGACCGCTTTTGGGAGGTGCGCCGGGCCTTTCGGGGCGTGAACCTCACCCTTCCCCTGAAGGAGAGGGCCCTCGCCTTTCTGGACTGGGTCTCTCCCGAAGCCCTGGCCATCGGGGCGGTGAACACGGTGCTCCAGGTGGAGGGGAGGCTCTTCGGCTTCAACACCGACGCCCCAGGTTTTGTGGAAGCCCTCCGGGCCGGGGGGATTCCCCTCCAGGGCCCCGCTCTGGTCCTAGGGGCGGGGGGGGCTGGGCGGGCGGTGGCCTGGGCCTTGAGGGAGGCCGGCCTTGAGGTCTGGGTCTGGAACCGCACGCCTGAAAGGGCCCTGGCCCTGGCGGCGGAGTTCGGCCTGGAAGCGGTCCCCCTGGAGCGGGCCAAGGAGGCCCGGCTCCTCGTGAACGCCACCCGGGTGGGCCTCGAGGACCCCGGGGCCACCCCCCTTCCCCCGGAGCTTCTCCCCGGGGAAGGGGCGGCGGTGGATCTGGTCTACCGCCCCCTTTGGACCCGCTTCCTCCGGGAGGCGCGGGCAAGGGGCCTAAAGGTCCAGACCGGCCTCCCCATGCTGGCGTGGCAGGGGGCACTGGCCTTCCGGATCTGGACGGGCTTCCTCCCGGACCCTTGGGGCATGGAGGAGGCGGCCCGCCGGGCCTTGGGGGAAGCGTGAGCCTCACCCTGGCCGCCCCCGTGGTTCACGAGGAGATCCTCCAGAAAAGCCGCTTCCTCGCCAAGGCGGCCCCCGTGGCCTCGGAGGAGGAGGCCCTGGCCTTCCTGGAGGCCCAGCGGGATCCCGGGGCCAGCCACAACGGCTATGCCTACAAAATCGGCCTCCTCTACCGCTTTTCCGACGACGGCGAGCCCTCAGGCACTGCGGGAAAGCCCATCCTCCACGCCATAGAGGCCCAGGGGCTGGACCGGGTGGCGGTGCTGGTGGTGCGCTACTTCGGCGGCATCAAGCTTGGGGCCGGAGGGCTGGTGCGGGCCTACGGGGGCGTGGCGGCGGAGGCCCTCCGCCGTGCGCCCAAGGTCCCCTTGGTGGAGCGGGTAGCGGTGGCCTTCCACGTCCCCTTCGCCGAAGTGGGCCGGGTCCACGGCCTCCTGCAGGCCCGCGCCTTAAAGGCCGAGGAGGCCTACACGCAGGAGGGGGTGCGCTTCGCCCTCCTCCTCCCCGAGCCCGAGCGGGAAGGGTTCCTAAAGGCCCTCCGAGACGCCACCCGGGGGAAGGTGGTCTTGGAGTAGCATGGAGCCGATGCTGCCCCTCTTTGCGCCCAAGGGCCGGGTGCTCCTGGTGGATGGGCACCACCTGGCCTACCGCACCTTCTTCGCCCTCAAGGGCCTCACCACCAGCCGCGGCGAGCCGGTGCAGGCGGTCTACGGCTTCGCCAAGAGCCTCCTCAAAGCGCTCAAGGAGGACGGGGACGCTGTGGTCGTGGTGTTTGACGCCAAGGCCCCCTCCTTCCGCCACGAGGCCTACGAGGGCTACAAGGCGGGGCGGGCCCCCACTCCCGAGGACTTCCCCCGGCAGCTTGCCCTCATCAAGGAGTTCGTGGACCTCCTGGGGCTCACCCGCCTCGAGGTCCCCGGGTACGAGGCCGACGACGTCCTGGCCACCCTGGCGAAGAAGGCGGAAAGGGAAGGCTACGAGGTCCGCATCCTCACCGCCGACCGGGACCTCTACCAGCTCGTTTCCGACCGCATCGCCATCCTTCACCCCGAGGGGTACCTCATCACCCCGGAGTGGCTCATGGAGCGCTACGGCCTCCGCCCGGAGCAGTGGGTGGACTACCGGGCCCTGGCCGGCGACCCCTCGGACAACATCCCGGGGGTCAAGGGCATAGGGGAGAAGAGGGCGGCAGGGCTCATCCGGGAGTGGGGGAGCCTGGAGAACCTCCTGAAGCACCTGGACCAGGTGAAGCCCTCCCTAAGGGAGGCGATTCTCGCCCACATGGAGGACCTCAGGCTTTCCCAGGACCTCTCCCGGGTGCGCACCGACCTACCCCTCGAGGTGGACTTCGCCCGGCGGCAGGAGCCCGACCGGGAGGCCTTGAAGGCCTTCTTGGAGCGCCTGGAGTTCGGAAGCCTCCTCCACGAGTTCGGCCTCCTGGAGGGGCCAAAGGCCCTGGAGGAGGCCCCCTGGCCACCCCCCGAAGGGGCCTTCGTGGGCTACCTTCTTTCCCGGCCCGAGCCCATGTGGGCGGAACTGGAGGCCCTCGCTGCCTCCAAGGAGGGCCGGGTGCACCGGGCGTTGGACCCCTTGGCGGGGCTAAGGGACCTGAAGGAGATCCAGGCTCTCCTCGCCAAGGACCTGGCTGTTTTGGCCCTGAGGGAGGGCCTGGACCTTTCCCCTTCCCACGACCCCATGCTCCTCGCCTACCTCCTGGACCCCGCCAACACCACCCCCGAGGGGGTGGCGCGGCGGTACGGGGGGGAGTGGACGGCGGAGGCGGGGGAGCGGGCCGCCCTCGCCGAGAGGCTCTACGGGCGTCTTAGGGAGCGCCTGGAGGGGGAGGAGAAGCTTCTTTGGCTTTACGAGGAGCTGGAGAGGCCCCTTTCCCGGGTCCTCGCCCACATGGAGGCCACGGGGGTCCGGCTGGACGTCCCCTACCTGAAGGCCCTCTCCCTGGAGGTGGAGGCCGAGGTCCGCCGCGTGGAGGAGGAGGCCTTCCGCCTGGCGGGCCATCCCTTCAACCTGAACTCCCGGGACCAGCTGGAACGGGTCCTCTTTGACGAGCTTAAGCTTCCCGCCATCGGCAAGACGGAGAAGACGGGCAAGCGCTCCACGAGCGCCGCGGTGCTGGAGGCCCTCCGCGAGGCCCACCCCATCGTGGGCAAGATCCTGGAGTACCGGGAGCTCACCAAGCTCAAGAGCACCTACATTGATCCCCTTCCTGGCCTGGTCCATCCCAAGACGGGCCGCCTCCACACCCGCTTTAACCAGACGGCCACGGCCACGGGGAGGCTTTCTAGCTCCGACCCCAACCTGCAGAACATCCCCGTGCGCACTCCGCTGGGCCAACGGATCCGCCGGGCCTTCGTGGCCGAAGAGAGGTGGCTCCTTTTGGCCTTGGACTACAGCCAAATAGAGCTCAGGGTCCTCGCCCACCTCTCCGGGGACGAAAACCTGATCCGGGTCTTCCAGGAGGGGCAGGATATCCACACCGAGACGGCGAGCTGGATGTTTGCCGTGCCCAAGGAGGCGGTGGACTCCCTGATGCGCCGGGCGGCCAAGACGGTGAACTTCGGGGTCCTCTACGGCATGTCTGCCCACCGGCTCTCCCAGGAGCTTTCCATCCCCTACGAGGAGGCGGCGGCCTTCATTGAGCGCTACTTCCAGACCTTTCCCAAGGTGCGGGCCTGGATTGAGCGGACCCTGGAGGAGGGAAGAAAGCGGGGCTACGTGGAGACCCTCTTCGGCCGCAGGCGCTACGTGCCCGACCTCACCGCCCGGGTGAAAAGCGTGCGGGAGGCCGCCGAGCGTATGGCCTTCAACATGCCCGTCCAGGGCACCGCCGCCGACCTCATGAAGCTCGCCATGGTAAAGCTCTTCCCCCGCCTGAGGGAGGCGGGGGCCCGGATGCTCCTCCAGGTCCACGACGAGCTTCTCTTGGAAGCGCCCAAGGACCGGGCCGAGGAGGTGGCCGCCCTGGCGAAGGAGGTCATGGAGGGGGTCTACCCCCTCGCCGTGCCCCTCGTGGTGGAGGTGGGGATGGGGGAGGACTGGCTTTCGGCCAAGGGGTAGGGGTTGGCTCCGGAGCCTGAAGAAGGGCCAGGGGGTTTTCCCGGAGGAAGGTTTCCAAGGGAATGCCCCCTGGGCCCAAAAGAAGTGCCTTCGCCCTTAAGGCCTGGGTGAAGGCTTCCAGGCCCTTGGTTCTCTTTGAGGGGGCGCTTTGGTCCTGCAGGGCCAGGAGGTGCTTTCCCTTTTTCAGCACGAAGTCCACCTCTCCGAGGAAAGCCCCAGGACTGCGGTGCTGCCCCGTGTTCAGAGCGCGGAGCTTGGGGCTGGAGGCGCGGTGCTGGAAGGGCTCGGCGGCGTACTTCTGGAGGGCACCGAGGAGCCCCGCCCCCTCCAAAAGCTCCAGGTAGTGGGCCAGGGTCACCGTGTTCCCGGCGTTTTGGAGTTGTCCTAGCCTCGTATAGGAGAGCAGCTGGCCGCTGTAGAGAACGGGTAGCCCCCGAAGTAAAGGTACTCCGAGAGGGTGTACCCGAAGGCCCGCAAAGGGTCCAGTGGGGGAGGGGAAGGCTCTGGAGGGCCTCCCCTCCCTGGACCCGGCGGTGGGCTGGGGTTCACTGGGTTTCCAGCCAGGGGGCTTGCTTGAGGGTGGGCTCATCGGCGAAGGACTGGGCCACCTGCAGGGCGAGGGTGGTGTTGCCCACCGGAGCACCACCTGCAGGGCTCCTTGAGCCGCCTCAGGAGCTCCTGGGCCTGGGGACGGGTAAATCAGGCTACCCCTGGGCGAAGGTACCCCCCGCCCCTGGCCCTGGTATAGTGGCCGGCGTGAGGCGCTACTTCGGCACCGACGGGGTGCGGGGCGAGGCGGGAAAGCCCCCCCTCACCCCAGAGTTCGTCCTCAAGCTCGGCCAGGCGGCGGGGGCCTACTTCCGAGCCCAAAGCCCTAGGCCCGTGGTCCTCCTCGCCAAGGATACCCGGGAGTCCTCCGACCTCCTCGAGGCCGCCTTGGCGGCGGGGCTTCTGAGCCAGGGGGTGAGGGTGGAGCACCTGGGGGTGCTGCCCACCCCGGGGGTGGCCTACCTGACCCAGGCCCTGAGGGCCACGGCGGGAGCGGTGATCTCTGCGAGCCACAACCCCTACCAGGACAACGGCATCAAGTTCTTCGGCCCCACCGGGGAGAAGCTCCCCGACGAGGCCGAGGAGGAGATAGAGCGGCTTCTCCTGGAGGACCACCCCACCCGGGGCATCGGCACCGTGGGGGACTTCCGCGAGGCGGAAAGGATGTACCTGGACTTCCTCCTCGCCCACGCCCCCGACCTCACGGGGCTCAGGATCGGCCTGGACCTCGCCCATGGGGCCACCTTCCGCATCGGGCCCAAGCTTTTCCAGAAGGCAGGGGCCGAGGTGATGGCCTTCTTCCACACCCCGGACGGGAGGAACATCAACCGGGGTTGCGGCTCCACCCACCCCGAGGCCCTCGCCCGCTTTGTGGTGGAGCTGGGCTTGGACCTGGGCTTCGCCTTTGACGGGGATGGGGACCGGGTGCAAGGGATAGACCGGAAAGGGCGCCTCTTCCACGGGGACCACATCCTCTACCTCGCCGCCTTGGCCTTTGGGGAAAAGGGCGTGGTGGGGACGGTGATGAGCAACATGGGCCTCGAGGTGGCCCTGAGGGAGCGGGGCCTGGCCTTCCACCGGGCGGCGGTGGGGGACCGGTACGTCCTGGAGAAGCTCAAGGAGACGGGCCTCGCCTTGGGGGGGGAGCCCTCGGGCCACGTGATCTTCCTCCGCCACCACACCACCGGCGACGGCCTCCTCACCGCCCTTCTCACCCTGAAGGCCCTCAAGGCCATGGGCGGGGACCTCGCCGACTGGTACGAGGCGCTTCCCCTGTACCCCCAGGTCCTCCTCAACGTGCGGGTGGCCGACAAGGGGAGGGTGATGGCGGACCCGAGGCTAGGGGAGGCCATCCGGGAGGCCGAGGCCCGCCTAGGGGGGAGGGGCCGGGTGAACGTGCGCCCCTCGGGCACGGAGCCCGTGGTCCGGGTCATGGTAGAGGCGGAGGCGGGGGCCATGGAGGTGGCCCAGGCCCTGGCCCGGGTGGTGGAGGGGCTGGGCCGGGAGTAAGCTGAGGGCGTGAGCTACGGCCGGGCCCACCTGGAGGAGCGCCTCAAGCGCGTCTTGGCCGAGGAGATCCAGGCCCTGGAGGACCCCAGGCTCTTCCTCCTCACCGTGGAGGCGGTGCGGCTTTCCAAGGACGGGAGCGTCCTTTCGGTCTACGTGGAAGCCTTTCAAGAGGAGGGGGAGGCCCTTAAGGCCCTGGCCAAGGCCGAGCGGAGGCTCCTTTCCGCCCTTGCCCGGAAGGTCCGGATGCGCCGCCTCCCGCGCCTAGAGTTCCTGCCGTGGAGACCGTCACCCGCATAAAGGTCCGCTACGCCGAGACGGACCAGATGGGCGTGGTCCACCACTCGGTCTACGCCGTCTACCTCGAGGCGGCCCGGGTGGAGTTCCTGGAGCGCGCTGGGCTTCCCTACCACCTCGTGGAGGCGCGGGGGGTCTACTTCCCGGTGGTGGAGCTCAGCCTCACCTTCCGCGCCCCCGCCCGGTTCGGGGAGGTGGTGGAGGTGAAAACCCGCCTGGCCGAGCTTTCCTCCCGGGCCCTCCTCTTCCGCTACCGGGTGGAGCGGGAGGGCGCCCTGCTGGCCGAGGGCCTCACCCGGCACCTCTGCCAGGTGGGGGGGAGGGCGGCCCGCATCCCCGAGGACCTCCTAAAACTCCTGGATGTGCTACGCTTAGGGTAGCATTGGGGCATGGACCTGGACGCCTTCGCGCTCTTTGAACACCACCTCAACCCTGGCCTTGCGAGCCTTCTCCGCTTTACGGGGCTGGACCGGGTGGAGTCCCACGCGGAGGGGCCCTACGTCTGGGACAAAAGCGGCAAGCGCTACCTGGACTTCCTGGGCCTCTACGGTACCCTGAACCTCGGCCACCGCCACCCGAAGGTGGTGGAGGCGGTGAAAAGGCAGCTGGACCGCATGCCCATGTCCGTCCGGGTCCTGGTCTCCGAGCCCACGGCGAGGCTGGCCGCGAAGCTCGCGGAGATCACCCCGGAGGGCCTGGAGATGGCCTTCTTCGGCAACTCCGGGGCCGAGGCGGTGGAGGCGGCCATCAAGCTCGCCCGGGCCTACACCGGCAAGCCGGGGATCGTTACCACCCAAGGGGGGTTCCATGGCAAAACCCTGGGGGCCCTTTCCCTCACCCCCAAGCCCGAGTACCAGGACCCGGCGAGGCCCCTCCTCCCCGGGGTCAAGGTGGTGCCCTACGGGGACCTAGAGGCCCTGGAGGCGGCCATAGACGAGGACACCGCGGCGGTCATCGTGGAGCCCATCCAGGGGGAGGGGGGGATCCGGGTGCCCCCCGAGGGGTACCTCCGGGGGGTGCGGGAGCTCACCCGCAAGAGGGGGGTCCTCATGATCGCCGACGAGGTGCAAACCGGCCTCGGCCGCACCGGGAAGCTCTTCGGGGTGGACTGGGAGGGGGTGGCCCCGGACCTCATGACCCTGGCCAAGGCCTTGGGGGGTGGGGTCATGCCCATCGGGGCCTGTGTGGGCAGGAGGGAGGTCTTTGAGGTCTTCAAGCAGAACCCTCTCTTCCACTCCTCCACCTTCGGGGGAAACCCCCTGGCGGCGGCCGCGGCCCTGGCGGCCATTGAGGTCACCCTGGAGGAGGACCTGCCAAAGAGGGCCCTGGAGCTTGGGGCCTACCTGATGGAGGGGCTTAGGGCCTTGCAGGCTCGCTTCCCCCGCCTCATTGAGGAGGTGCGGGGCCGGGGGCTCATGCTCGGGGTGGAGTTCGCCGACGCCGACATCGGGGCGCTGGTGGTGGCCGAGCTCGCCGAGCGGGGCGTCCTCACCGCCTTCGGCCTGAATAACCCCAAGGTGGTGCGCCTCGAGCCCCCCCTCATCATCGGCAAGGAGCACGCGGACGAGGCCCTTTTGGCCTTTTCCCAGAGCCTCGAGGCCACGGAAAAGGCCCTCGAGGGCCTGCTTACATAAGGATGCAGGAAACCCTACTGGAGTTCTTCAAGAAGACGGGCAGGCCCCACCGGCTGGAGGAGATCCTCCACCGGTTTGGTCTTGCCAAGCGGGAGGCCAAGGCCTACCTCCGGGCCCTGGTGCGGGAGGGCCTTTTGGAGAAGCGGGGGAGCCAGTACGGCTTGCCGAGCCGGGTCCAGGGCCCCCTCAGCCTGCACCGGGACGGGTACGGCTTCGTCCGCCTCCCCCAGGGGGACCTCTTCATCCCCCCGGGCTACACGGGGGAGGCCTGGCCCGGCGATCTGGTGGAGGCCCGGCTCATGCCCCCTGGCCGGGACGGGAGGCCCTGGGGGGCGGTGGAGCGGGTCCTTAAGCGGGCCCGGGAGCAGGTGGTGGGGAGGCTGGAGTTCCGCAAGGGGTACGCCCTCCTCCTTCCCGATGAGCCCGGGCTTCCCGAGCTCCGGCTTCTTCCCGAGGGGCTGGAGGGCCTCAAGCGGGGAAGCCGCATCGTGGCGAGGGTCCACTACGGCCGGCGCCCCTTTGGGGAGTTTTTGGCCTACTTGGGGGAGGGGGAGGCCCCGGAGACGGAAACCGAGGCGGTGATCGCCAAGTACGGCCTCCGGGCCGCGTTCCCCGAGGAGGTCCTTAGGGAGGCCGAGGCCATCCCCCTGGCGATCCCCGAGGAGGAGCTTAGGAGGCGGGAGGACTTCCGGCACCTCCGGGTCTTCACCATAGATGGGGTAGACGCCAAGGACTTTGACGACGCCATCCACGTGGAGCGCCTTCCCAAGGGGTTCCGCCTCGGGGTCCACATCGCCGACGTCTCCCATTATGTGAAGGAGGGGAGCCTTCTGGACCAGGAGGCCTTCCTAAGGGGGACGAGCGTCTACCTTCCAGGCCGCGTCCTCCCCATGCTTCCCGAGAGGCTCTCCAACGGGGTCTGCTCCCTGAAGCCAAGGGAGGACCGCCTGGTCCTCTCCGTCCTGGTGGACCTCAGCGAAGACCTAAGGGTGAAGCGGGTCCGCTTCGCCGAAGGGGTGATAAGGAGCGTGGCCCGCCTTACCTACCCCGAGGTGGAGGCCTTCGCCGAGGGGTCGGGCCTCCCCGAGGAGCACGCCTTTTTGGCGGAGGACCTCTCCCTCCTCCTAGAGCTCACCCAGAGGATGCGGGCGAAGCGCATGGAGCAAGGCGCCTTGGACTTCAGCTTCCCCGAGGTCAAGGTGGAGGTGGAGGAGGGCGCCCTGCACCTCATCCCCCAGGCGGAGCCCAAGGCCAGGAGCCTGATTGAGGAGCTCATGCTCCTCGCCAACCGCCTGGTGGCCGAGTACCTGGTGCGGCGGGGGCTACCCGCGCTGTACCGGGTGCACGAGGAGCCCCTCGAGGAGGCCTACGGGAGGCTCCGCCTGGCCCTCGCCCGCCTGGGGTACACCCTGCCGGAGGCGGTTTCCTCCCAAGCCCTGCAGAAGGTCCTTCTGGAGGCCAAGGGCCGCCCCGAGGAACCGGTGGTGGCCAACCTTGTCCTCCGTTCCTTAAGGCTTGCCCGCTATGCGGCCGAGAACCTGGGCCACTTCGGCCTGGCCATGGAGCACTACCTCCACTTTACGAGCCCCATCCGCCGCTACCCCGACCTCGTGGTCCACCGGGTCCTGAAGGCGGCCCTGAGGCGCGCCCTCACCAAGAGGCGGAAGGAGCGCTGGCTTCAGGAGTTTCCCGCCGTGGCCGAGCACGCTTCCGAGATGGAAAGGAAGGCCGAGGCCGCCGAACGGGAGCTCACCAAGTACTACATGGCCAGATGGGCCGAGAGGCACCTGGGGGAGCGGTTTTCTGGCCGGGTGACGGGGGTTGCGGCCTTCGGGGCCTTCGTCACCCTGGGGAACGGGGTGGAGGGCCTGGTGCGCCTCGAGGCTCTGGGGCCCTACACCTATAGCGAGGAGGCCCTGGCCCTCCTGGGCCCCAAGGGCCAAAGGATCCGTTTGGGGGACGAGATGGAGGTGGTCATCGCCTCCGCCAACCCCAGGCTCAGGCAGGTGGACCTGGTCCCCTACGTGGAGGAAGCCTCCGCGAGGTCCAAGACCAAGACCAAAAAAGGCCAAGGCAAGGAGGTGGACATGCGCAAGGTGGTAGGACCCCCCAAGGACAAGGCCCGGGACACCCGTCCCGAGCGGGCCACGGTGCACACCGTGTACTTCGGCGAGTGGCAGCCCAAGGAGGGCCGGGAGGAACCCCGCCCAGCCCCCGGCCGGGCCCGCAGGAAGCGGCGCCGCTAGAGGACCAGGGTTCCCGCCCCCACGGCGCTTAGGGTGGGGACCTCGAGGTCCAGGCGGTGGGCGAGGACCTTCCCCTTCCGGCCCTGGAGGAGGGGGGCGAGGCTCGCCACCGCCTCCACCGCATCAATGCGCGTGGGGTTCGGCCCCAGGAAGGCCAAGGCGGCCTCGGGCTCCCCCTGGGAAAGCCTCTCCAGGAAGCCCAGGTCCCGCCTCCTTGCCTCGGCCGCTAGGGAGCGGGTCAGGGGCCCGTCCCCAAACCTTGGCCCCACGTGGGAGAGGTCCACGGCCAGCACCAGCAGGCCGGGGTAGTCCCGCTGCACCACCTTGAGGGCCTCCCCGAGCTCGAGGCTCCGCTGCCCCACCAGGAGGGGGAGGAGGCGGCTCTTTCCGTAGCGCCCCTTGAGGAAGAAGAGGGGGAGTTCCAGGCTGTGCTCCTCCCGGAAGGCCAGGGGGGTGTTGAAGAGCTCAAAGGGGAGAAGGGCGTCTAGGGCCTGGAGGGCAGGCAGGTCGGGTTCTGCGGGGCCGAAGGGGGTGTGGAAGGGGACAGGGAGGGCTGCGGCCTTTTCCCGGAGGGGGCGGTGGGCCACCCCTACCAGGTAGATCCTTTCCGGCTCCGGGGTGCTTTCCAAAACGGCCAGGGCCGCCCCATAGACCTCGGGCGCCCGGGCGGGCTCCAGGTGGGGCAGGAGGAGAACCTCAGCCCTCATCCCCTCCCCGGGAAAGCTCGCCCGGAAGGCCTCCAAGTAGGCCCGGGCCTCCTTCTCCCCTTTGGGGTAGGAGAGCCCCGCCAGGCGCATGGGCCTTTCCCCCTTTAGCTTTTCCTCCTCTTCCCGAAGCCGCGCCTCCACCTTCTCGGTGAGGAGGAGGCCCGCCTCCTCCAGGGCCTTCGCCAGGTCTTCCAGCTCCTTTCTGGGCACCAGAACCCCGTGGGCCTTGAACACCTCCTCCTGCACCTCTTCCAGGGTTCTCCCGTCCATGAGGGAGACCAGGAAAAGCCCCCCCTCGGTGAGGGCCACGGGCCGCTCGTAGACCCCGTAGGGGTCCGTGAGGAGGAAGCCTCCCTCAATAGGGGTGATCTGGGGCTCGCGGAGCCTGAGCCTGCCTTCCATCCCTCCAATATAGGAGAAAGGCCCGGGCCTCCTCCAGGGTCGTTACCCGGCCCTCTGCCTGGGCCTCGAGGAGGGCGGCCAGGGCCCTGCCCACCTCGGGACCCGGGGAGAGGCGGAGGAGGGCCATGACCTCCTCCCCCGAGAGGAGGGGCTTGGTGGGGAGGGGCTCCTCCAAAGCGTTCTGGAAGTTCTCCAAGAGCGTCCAGGCCTCGCCCTCCACTCCCCTGGCCCCGAGGCGGTCTGCGGCCATGAGGTAGAGGAGGTCGGGGAGGAGTTCCCGGCGCTTTAAGAGGAAGCGGCGGAGGGCCTTCCTTTCCTCGGGGGGGCGGTCCATGTGGCGCCGCACCAGGGCCTGGACCCTTTCCACCCCGTCCTTGGGAAACCGGAGCCAGGAGAGGGCGGCCCTCGCCATCTCCGCCCCCACCTCCGCATGGCCCAGGAAGCGGAACCGCCCCACCTCGGGGTCAAAGCGGCGGGTGAGGGGCTTCCCCGCGTCGTGGTAGAGGGCGGCCAGGCGGGCCTCGAGGGGGGCTTTGGGCCAGAGCCAGAGGAGGTGGAAGACCACGGAAAGGGTGTGCCGCCAGGCGCAGAGGTGGTGCACCCCTCCTTGCGGGAGGCCCACGAGAAGGGCGAGCTCCGGGAGAAAGACCCCCAGAAGCCCCGTCCTTTCCAGGGCGTGGAGCCCGAAGGCCGGCCTGGGGGAGAGGAGAAGGCGAGAAATCTCCTCCCGCACCCGCTCCCTGGCCGGAAGGGCCTCGGGGTGCGCCTGGAGGAAGCGGGCGTGGCGGGCCAAGGCCTTCCGGGTGCCCTCGGGGAGGCCCAGGCCTAAGGTGGCGGCCAGGCGCACCCCCCGGAGGCTCCGGAGGTGGTCCTGGTAGAGGTTGGCCTCCCGCACGGGCACGAGGAGGCGTTTTTCTAGGTCCTGTGCGGTTCCGGGCAGGCCGAAGACCTTCCCCCTAAGCCAGAGGAGGGCGTTGACCCGGTAGTCGCGCCGCAGGAGGTCCTCCTCCGGGCTCCCCTCCAGGGGGGCAAAGTCCAGGACCAGGCCTCCCGCCACCAGGCGGTACTGCCCCCGCTTGGGGTCCAGGGGCAGGAGGGTACCCCCATAGCGCCGCCTGGCCTCCTCCGCGGCCCTTTCCGGGTCCTCCGCAACGAAGTCCAGGTCCGAGGGCCTTCGCCCCAGGAGGAGGTCCCGCACCGCACCCCCCACGGGGAGGGCCCCCTTGGGGGTATAAAAGGGGAAGTCCCTATGGGCGAGGAGGCGAAGCACCCCATCATTATCGGGCTCACCGGGAACATCGGGAGCGGTAAGAGCACCGTGGCCGCCCTCCTTCGGGAGATGGGCTACCCCGTCTTGGACGCCGACGCCCTGGCAGAGCGGGCCCGGGAGCTTAGGAAGGGGGAGCTCAGGCGGCTTTTCCCCGAGGCCTTCCGGGGGGAGGAGCTGGACAGGAGGGCCCTGGCCCGCCTCGTCTTTGCCGACCCAAAGCGGCTTCAGGCCCTGGAGGCCCTGATCCACCCCGAGGTCCGCCGGCTGCTTGCCGAGGAGCTCGCCCGCCTCGAGGCCCCCCTGGTCTTCCTGGAAATCCCCCTCCTCTTTGAGAAGGGCTGGGAGGAGAGGCTCCACGGGGTGGTGTTGGTGGCGGCGCCCCTAATGGAGCGGGTGCGGCGGGTGATGGCCCGCTCGGGCCTCTCGCCGGAGGAGGTCCTGGCCCGGGAGCGGGCGATGTGGCCTGAGGAGGAAAAACGAGGACGGGCCACCTGGGTGGTGGAGAACACGGGAAGCCTGGAGGAGCTTCGGGAAAAGGTGCGGGCAGTCCTTAAGGAGATCCGGGCCCGGCATGGGCTATCCTGAGGCCATGCGCGCCGTGCTCATCTCAGGGGCGAGCCGGGGTATCGGGGAGGCCACGGCCCGGCTCCTTCACGCCAAGGGGTACGCCGTGGGGCTCCTGGCCCGGGACGAGGGGAGGCTGAGGGCCCTGGCGGCGGAGCTCGGAGAGGGGGCCCTGCCCCTTCCCGGGGACGTGCGCAACCAGGACGACTGGGCGCGGGCGGTGGCCCGGATGGAGGAGGCCTTCGGCGGCCTCTACGCCCTGGTGAACAACGCCGGCATCGGCCTTATGAAGCCCGTGGCCGAGCTTTCCGAGGCGGAGGTGCGGGAGGTCTTGGAGGTGAACCTCCTGGGCCCCTTTTTGGGGCTTAAGGCCGCCCTTCCCGCCCTGAGGCGCGCCTCGGGGGTGGTGGTGAACGTGGGGAGCCTGGCGGGCAAGCACCCCTTCAAGGGCGGAGCGGCGTACAACGCCAGCAAGTTCGGCCTCCTGGGCCTTATGGGGGCGGCCATGCTGGAGCTGAGGGAGGAGGGAGTGCGGGTGGTGAACCTCCTCCCGGGCTCGGTGGACACGGGGTTCGCCGGGAACACCCCGGGGGCTTCCTGGAAGCTTTGGCCCGAGGATGTGGCCCAAGCCATCCTCTTTGCCCTGGAGATGCCGGAGCGGGCCCTGGTGAGCGAGATAGAGCTCCGCCCCACCCGGCCTCCCAAGGGGTAAGCTTAAGGGGTGAGCCTGCCTGCACGCCTGCAAGCGGCCCTGGACCTGATCCGCTCCCTTCCCAAGGAGCTTAAGGCCCAGGTGCTCCTGGACTACGCCAAGAGGGTGCCCACCCCCACCCAGGAGGTGGAGCTGGAGCGGGTCCCCGAGTGCCAGACCCCCTTCTTCCTAAGGGCGGAGGTGGTGGAGGGGAGGGTGCGCCTTCACTTCCTCGTACCTGACGAGGCCCCCACGGTGAAGGCCTTCGCCGGCCTCCTCAAGGAGGGCCTCGAGGGCGAGCCCCCGGAGGCGGTCCTCGCCGTCCCCCCAGGCTTCTACCGCGGGGCGGGGCTGGAGGAGCTCCTTACCCCCCTCAGGCTTCGCGGCCTCGAGGCCGCCCTCCTCCGCCTCCAGGACCAGGTGCGCCGGGCCCTCCCTTCCGGCTAAGGCCTTCCCGGGGCGCCATGGCCTTGGCCTTCCTCCTCGGCTTTTTGGTGGGCAGCCTGCCCGTGGCCTTTTGGTTCGGCGCCCTGAGGGGGAAGGACCTCCGGCGGGAGGGCTCCTTTGGCCCCGACTTCCTGAGCGCCTTCCAGGTCCTGGGCCCGGTGCCCGGCCTCATGGTGCTCTTTTTGGACCTCTTCAAGGGGGCCTTGGGCGTGGCCTTGGGGGAGGGGGCCGCGGGGAGCCCCTTGGGAGGGCTTGTGGGGGGCGTGGGGGCGGTGTGGGGGCAGGCCTTCACCCCCTGGCTCCTCTTCCGGGGCGGAGGGGTTTTGGCCCCTTTGGCGGGGGTCCTCCTGGCCGTGGACCCCAGGCTCCTCCTCCTGGCCCTCCTCCTCTTTGTAGGGCTCTATGGCCTCTTCCGGAGACCCCAGGGGGCGGTGCTGGCCACCGCCCTGGCCCTGCCCCTGCTTGCCGCCCTGGTGGACCGCACCCCGGCCCACCTCCTCTTTGGCCTGGGGCTGGGGTTGCCCCCGGCCCTGCGCGCCCTCCGGGGCCTCGGCCCCTAAGAGGGGCCCCGGTGGAAACTCCCCGCGAGGTTTTTGGCGCAGGAACCCAAAGCAAAGGGTACTAATAGGGAAGGGGCCAGGTGCGGAAGTAGTCCCGGAGCCTGCCCCAAAGCCCCACCAGGCCCAAGGGCTCCAGGATCAAGAAGGCGAGGATGAGAAGCCCGAAGGCCACGTTGCGCCAGGCGGCCAGGGTGGCGGCGTACTGGGGCCCCAGGGCCCCCACGTAGCTATTCAGCACCTCGGGGATGAGGAGGACGAAGAAGGCCCCCAGCACCGCCCCAAGGACCGTGCCCGCTCCCCCCACGATCACCATGGCCAGGTACTGAACGCTCACCGAAAGGGGGAAGTACTCCGGGGTCACCGCCTTGTAGAGCCCCGCGAGGAGCCCCCCCGCCACCCCGGCGTAGAAGGCGGAGAGGGCGAAGGCGAAGAGCTTGGTCCGGGTGAGGTCTACCCCGGCCACCCGGGCGGAGAGGTCGTTGTCCCGGACCGCCCGGAAGGCCCGTCCGGCCCGGGTGGTGAGGAGGCGTTTGGCGTAGAAGAAGAGGGGGAGGGCGAAGAGGAGAACCAGGTACCAAAGCCTCCCCGGGGTGTCCAGGACGAGGCCCATGAGCTCGGGCGGGGGCAAGGTGCGGCCCCTAATCCCCCCCGTCACCGCCTCCCAGTTCTTGAAGGCGTAGTCCGCCAGGAACTGGAAGGCCAGGGTGGCGATGGCCAGGTACACCCCCTTGATCCTGAGGGAGGGGAGGCCGAGGACCAGGCCGAGGAAGGCGGCAAGCCCTCCACCCAGGAGGATGCCCAAGGGGGCCAGGGGGCCCGCCAGGTGGCTGGCCGCGTAGGCCCCGACCCCCATGAAGGCGGCGTGGCCCAGGGAGATCTGCCCTGCTCCCCCCACCAGGAGGTGGAGGCCCAGGGCTGAAAGGGCCCCGATCCCTACCAGGGTGGCCACGTACATGGGGTAGGGGCCGAGGAGGAGGGGAAGGAGGAGAAGGAGGGCCAAAAAGCCGTAGAGGGCGAGGCGGCCTAGGGGGGTGCTGGCGTAGGCCTCGTCCTCCCGGTAAGTCTCCCGCACCGCCCGGGCAAAGCGGCGGCTGTAGGCGTCGGTGAGGCGCTTGGAGAGGGCGTACACCCTACACCTCCTGGACCTCGAGGGTGGCCTCGAGCCTCCCTTCCCCCTCGAGGTAGCGGATGGGCAGGACCACCCCCACCTGTCCCCCTGCCCCGTAGAGGGCCTGGATCACCGGGGCGTAGCGGGCCTCCACCACCTGGCGGCGCACCTTACGGGTGCGGGTGACCTCCTCGTCGTCCGGGTGCAGCTCCTTGGGCAGGAGGGCGAAGCGCCGGATCTTGAGCTTCTCAGGAAGGGTCTCGTTGACCATGCGGATCTCCTCGGCGATCAGGGCCCGGACCTCGGGGCGCTCGGTGAGGGACTGGTAGGTGGTGAAGGGGAGGCCTCGCCTCCTGGCCCAGTTCTGTACGGTCTCCGGATCCAGCTCTATGAGGGCGGCGACGAAGGGCCGCCCGTGCCCTAAGACGATGGCCTCGCGGATATAGGGGGAGTACTTGAGGCGGTTTTCCAGAAACTGGGGGGCGAAGGGGGTACCGTCCTGGAGGGCGCCCACCTCCTTGACCCGCCCGAGGATCACCAGGTGCCCCCGCTCATCAAAGAAGCCGGCATCCCCCGTGCGAAAGAAACCGTCCTCGGTGAAGCTTTCCGCCGTGGCCCTCTCCTGCTTGTAGTACCCCTGGAAGACCTGGGGCCCCCGCACCTGGATCTCCCCCTCCTCGCTCAGGCGCACCTCCGTCCCCGGCAAAGGCGGGCCCACGGTCTCCGGAGGGGCGTCCCCGGCGGCGTGGGCGGTGGTGGCCGCGGCCGTCTCCGACTGGCCGTAGACCTGGCGGATGTCCAGGCCGAGGGCGCGGAAGAAGGTGAAGACCTCAGGGCCCAAAGGGGCCCCCCCGGTGACGGCGATGCGGCAGGCGGCGAGGCCAAGCCTCGCCCTTAAGGGCCTGGCGAGGAGAGGGTAGAAGAGGGCCCGCTTCAGGTTGAGCCAAGCCCCCACCTTCTCCCCCCGGAACTCCCGGTTCGCCCCCTCCAGGAGAGCCCCCATCCCCACGCGAAAGAAGAAGCGCTTCAAGGGGTCGGCGTCCGCCATCCGGCTTTGGATCAGGCTCGCCATGTCCTCCCAAAGCCTCGGCGGGGCCAGGAAGAAGTCGGGCTGGACCTCCTTGAGGTCCTCCCGCAGGGTGGCGGGATCCTCGGGGAAGTGGACGGTGGCGCCCTCCACCAGGGCCTGGACCACGGTGAGCATCTGCTCCCCGATCCAGGGGAGGGGCAGGTAGCTGAAGACAAAGGCCCCCCTCTGGAAGCCCAGGGCCTTTCTCAAGGCTTCGTGCCCCGCGAGGAGGTTTTGGTGGGAGAGCCGGGCGAGCTTGCTCCGCCCCGTGGTGCCCGAGGTGGGGGCGAGGAGGACGGTCTCCTCCGGCTGGCGCCGCTTTAGGGCCTCCTCCCCCACCTTGGGGTCGCCGAAGGCCTGGCTAAAGCGCCGGACCTTTCCCCGGAAGTGGCGGCTCATCCCCGCCTCCTCCCACACCAGGACGAAGTCCACCAGGTGGAGGTAGGGGTAAACCTTGTCCAGCTGCTCCTCATCGGAGACCACGATGCCCCTGGCCCCGGTGAACTCCAGGAAGTAGCCCACCTCCTCGGGCATGGCGTCGGCGTAGATGCCCATGGGGAAGGCCCCCAGGACCTGGGCGGCGAGCTCCGCCTCCACCCACTCGGGGGCGTTGTGGCCCAGGATGGCCAACACCTCGCCCTCCTTAAGACCCAAAGCGGAAAGCCCCCCGGCGAGGCTAAGCGTCCGCTCCAGAAGCGCCCGCCAGGAGGTCTTCTGCCACACCCCGAGCCGCTTCACCCGGAGGGCCGGGGCCTCGGGGTGTTCCTTGGCGTGCCTAACCAGGTGTTCCAGAAGGGTTCCCCGCATCTTCCCTCACCCTTGGCCCAGGTAGGCCTCCACCACCTTCGGGTCCTTCCGCACCCCCTCCGGGGGGCCGTAGTAGAGGACCTCTCCGTAGGAGAGGACCAAGACCCGGTCGGAAAGCTCCAAGACGGCCCTCAGGTCGTGCTCCACCCAGAGAAGGGTCACCCCCCACTCCTCCCGGGCGTCCAGGAGGAAACGGGCTAGGTCCTGCTTCTCCTCCAGGGCGAGCCCCGCCATGGGCTCGTCCAGGAGGAGGAGTTTGGGCCTGCCCGCGAGGGCCCTGGCCACCTCTACCCGCTTCTGAAGCCCGTAGGGAAGCATTCCCGCTGGGGCATGGCGGTAGGGGGAGAGGTGGAGGTAGTCCAGGATCTCCTCGGCCCAGGCCCGAACCCGCCATTCCCGCTCCGCCTGGGGCAGGGCCATGGGGTAGGTGGGAAGGGCGAGCTCCGCCCCCAGCTTCACGTTGTCCAAGACGCTCATCCCGCGGAAGAGCTCCAGCCCCTGAAAGGTGCGGCCTAGGCCCATCCGGGCCCTCTCCTGGGGGCTCTTCCCCTTGAGGCTTTGGCCTAGGAAGACCACTTCCCCCTTCTCCGGGGCGTAGACCCCGGAGAGGACGTTTAAGAGGGTGGTCTTCCCGGCCCCGTTGGGCCCAATGACGGCGAAGAACTCCCCCTCGCTCACGGAAAACCGCACCCCTGCGAGGGCCTTTACCCCCTTGAAGGAGAGGTGGAGATCTTGGACCTCGAGGATCACACCCACCGTTTCCTCCTCCGGTAGCGCTTCGCCTGACGGAAGCCCACCTCCTCCTTTCCCAAGTAGAACTCCATCACGTCCTGGTCCTCCGCCGCCGCCTTGGCGTCCCCCTCAAACACCACCCGGCCCCTTTCCAACACGTAGACCCGGTCCGCCACGGCCAGGGCCGCCCGGGCGTTCTGCTCCACCAGGAGGAGGCTTAGGCCCTTTTCCCGCCTGAGGGCGTCTAGCGTGGCCATCACCTCCTCCACGAGCCTGGGCGCGAGGCCCAAGGAGGGCTCGTCCACCACAAGGAGCTTGGGCCGAGTGAGGAGGGCCATGCCTAGGAGGAGCATCTGCTGCTCGCCCCCCGAGAGGTAGCCCGCCTGCTCGTGGCGGCGCTCGTAGAGGCGGGGGAAGCGCTGAAAGACCTCCTCCATTCCCTCTTTGAGCTCCCTGGGGGAGAGGCGGTGGCCGGCCGCCACCAGGTTCTCCACCGGGGTCAGGTAGCGGAAGAGGGGGCGCCCCTCCAGGACGGCGGTGAGGCCGAGGGAGGAGATCCTCACCGGGTCCAGGTGGGTGGTCTCCTGGCCCAGGAGCCGCACCTGTCCGTCCAGGACCCGCCCCTCAAACTTGGGGAGGAGGCCGGCGATCGCCCGGACCAGGGAGCTTTTCCCGGCGCCGTTTGGGCCCAGGAGGGCCACGGCCTCCCCCTCGCCCACCTCGAGGGAGACCCCGTCCAGGGCCAGGATCACCCCGCGGTAGACCACCTTGAGGTTCGCCACGGAAAGCATCACACCCTCTCAATCTGCCGCTCGCCGAAGAGGCCGTAGGGCCTCACGAGGAGGACGAGGAGCACCACCAGGAAGGGCAGGGCCTCGGTAAAGCCGGGGAGGACGGGCTCCAGGTAGCGCTGGGCCAGGGCCTCGAGGACCCCCAGCAAAAACCCCGCCACCAAGGCCCCGCCCACCGAGTCCAGCCCCCCCAGGATGGCCACGGGGAAGACCTTGAGGCCGAAGAAGACCAGGTTGTACCCCACCCCGCTGGCCACGGCGAGAAGGGCCCCGGCGAGGGTGGCGAGGAGGGCGGACACCCCCCAGACCCCCGCCAGGATGCGGGCCGTGGGGATGCCGAGGGCCAAGGCCGCCACCTCCCGCTCGGAGATGGCCCGGACCAGGACGCCATAGCGGCTCCGCTTTAAGGCAAAGAGGAGGCCGAGGCCCAGGGGAAGGGCCAGGAGCAGGTTCCAGACGGCCCGGGAGGAGACGAACACTCCCCCGGCCTGAAACCCCAGGTTGGGCAGGCCTCCCGAGAGGTACTTGAGGTCCGGACCCCAAAGGAGTTGCACCGCCCCGTCCAGAGCGGCCGCCAGGCCGATGGTGGCCATGATCACCGCCACCACATTCCGGCCGAGCAAAGGCCGCACAAAGCCCCGCTCCACCACAAGCCCGAAGAGGAAGGCCAGGGGCAAGGCGGCGAGGAGGGCGAGGGGGAGGGGCAAGAGGAGGGCGAAGGTGTAGGTGAGGTAGGCCCCCACCAGAAGGAACTCCCCCACGGCGAAGTTCACCACGCTGGTGGCCCGGTAGACGAGGACGAAGCCCAGGGCCAGGAGGCCGTAGAGGGCTCCGTTGGCCAGGCCGCCCACGAGGTAGGGCAGGAGGTCGGACACGGCTTTCCCCCTGGGGTTGGGAGGGTGGGCCTAGGCCAGCTTGAGCCAGTCGGTGATGGCGTTGAACCGGCCGTCCTTGACGCTCGCCCGGTAGAGCTTGGTGTAGGGGATGCGGTGGTTCACGAACTGGAAGCCCCGGGTCAGGCCCATGGCGTTGTAGTCCCCAAGCTTCTCCAGCTGCTCCACCAGCCCGGCGCGGGTGAGCTTCCCCGCCTGGGCTGCCCGGCGCATGGCCTCCGCCACGGCCAGGGCCACGGCCAGGCTCCCCATGTAGTAGGTGGGGCGGTACGAGGCGTCCCGGCCCTTCCGCTGCCGGAACTTGCGCATCTCGTCCACCGCGGGCACCAGGGTGTCGTACCAGTAGGCGTTGTGGTAGGTGACGGTAAAGCCCTCGGCGGCGGGGCCCGCCCGCTGGATGAGGGCAAGCTCTGCGGAGTAGTAGGTGCCCATGAACCGGGCCTCGAGGCCTTGCTCCCGCGCCGTCCGCAGGATCAGGGGCTCGGCGGAAAGGGCGTAGCCCTGGAGGAGGACGAAGTCGGGGTTGGCCCGGCGGAGGTTGAGCACCACAGGGGTGGCGTCGGTGAAGGCGGGAGGGGTGACCTCCTCGTGCACCACCTCCATCCCCAGGGCCTTGGCCCGCTCCTTGGCGTAGGGGATGGGGTCCCGGCCGAACTCGGTGTTGGAGTAGACGAGGGCGATCCGGGCCCGGCCCTTCTGCAGGCGCACCTGGCGCAGCAGTGCCTCCACCATGTCGTTGTAGGTGGGGCCAAAGACGAAGATGGTGGGGTAGGTCTTGGGGTCGGCGAGCTCGTTGGCGAAACTGGTGGCGGAGTAGGGGAGGCCGATCCTGGCGATCTCCGGAGCCAGGGCTTTGGAGAGGCCGGTGGAGTCCCCGTAGACGAAGAGGAGCTCGTCGGCCCTCTCCCGGGAGAGGACCCGGTTGAAGGCCGCCGTTCCCTTGGCCACGTCGTAGCCCGTGTCCTCCACGATGAGCTCCAGCCTGCGCCCGGCGATGCCTCCCAGGACCTCGTTCACGTAGTCCACCCCGTCCACAAACCCCTCCCGTCCGGCGTTTCCGGCGAAGGCGAAGGGGCCGGTGAGGGGTAGGAGGGTGGCGAGCTTCACCGTCCGCGCCTGGGCGGTGGCCACGTAGGGCATCCCCAGGGCCGCCAAGGAACCCACGCCAAGCTTCTTCAGGAACTCCCTGCGCTTCATGCTTTCCCCCTTCCTGGCGGATCGTGGGAGGAAGATACCACACCCTTTTCCTCCCCGCAAGTCCCTTAGGATGAAGGCGTGCGCTGGCACGGGGCTTTCCGCCGTTTTGTCCTCTTAAGGCACTATCGCTTTGCCCGGGAGGTCCTGGTGCCCCACTTCTTTGACGCCCTTACCGCCTATGCCCTGGAGCTCGCTCGGCTTGGCCTCCCCCACGCCCGGGAGGCGGTGGCCGCCCTGAGGGAGCTCCGCACCCTGCCCCTTCCCAGCTTCACCGGGGAGGTGGAGGACGTCTTCTTCTCCATCCAGGCCCAGCTCTCGGAGCACTGGGGGGAGGAGGTGGCGGGGGCCGTGCGCCAGGGGCTTTCCCGGAACGACCTGGACCTCACCGTCTTCCGGGCCTACCTTCGGGACCGGACCCTGGCCCTTCTCGCCGACCTCCTCCGCCTAAGGCGGGAAGCCATCCGCATGGCGGAGCGGGTATGGGCCGTGCCCGTGGTCCTCTACACCCACCACCGCCCGGCCCAGCCCTCCACCTTGGACCACTACCTTCTGGGGGTGGAGGCCCTGCTGTCGCGGGACACAAGGCGGCTTTTCCTGGCGCTGGCCCACGTGAACCGCTCTCCCCTGGGGGCCAGCGCCCTGGCGGGGAGCCCCTACCCCGTGGACCGGAACCGCCTCGCCGCCCTCCTGGGGTTTGACGGGCCGGTGGAGCACACCCTGGACGCGGTGGCCTCGGGGGACTACGCCCTGGAGCTGGCCTTTGCCCTAGGGGGCTTGGGGGCGAGCCTAAGCCGCCTCCTCAGCGACCTCCTGTCCTGGGCGGGGCGGGGGGCCTTTGTGGTGGGGGAGGGGCTTTCCCAGGGCTCCAGCTTAATGCCGCAGAAGCAGAACCCCGTGGTCCTGGAGCACGCCCGCATCTACGCGGGCAGGCTTCTGGGTGGGGCGGGGCCTTTGGCCTTCCTCAACCACAACACCCCCTTTACCGACCTGAACGACCACTCCACCGGGGTCTTGGAGCCCTTGGCCGGGATGCTGGAGGCGGGGGAAGCGGCTTTGGACCTTACCCGGGCGGCCTTAGAGGAGGGTCGGTTCGTGCCCGAGCTTCTCCTGGAGGAGCTCTCCCCCGAGGTCTTGGCCTCGGAGGCGGTGGACCTCCTGGTGCGGAAGGGGGTTCCCCTTCCCGAGGCCTACCGGAGGGTGCGGGGGGCCCTGCCGGGCCTCAAGCCCGAGCGATTGGGGGTAGAGCAGGAGGAGCTTCTCGCCTGGATGGACCTCGAGGCCTTCTTCGCCCGAAGGGAGGTCCTGGGGGGCGTGGGGCCAAAGGCCAGGGCCGAGGCCCTTTCCCGGGCCAAGAAGCGGCTGAAGGAGGACCGGAAGGCCCTAGCGGGCCTCCGGGCCCGGGTGCGCCTGGCGCGGCGCTGGCTGCAGCACCTCCAGCCGGAGGAAGGCCAAAAGGGTGCGGAGGAGAAGAGGCAGGTAAAACCCCAAAAGCAACAGGAAAAGCCCCCAGGCCAGGAGGTGGAAGAGGACACTCTTTAGCCCCTCGGCGAGGCTGTGGGTGGCTAGGGTGAAGGCGGCCAGGGGGAAGACGAGACCCCATAACCCCGGCTGGAAGGCCAGGCGGGTGGGGTGCAGGAGGAGGTTCCCCAGGAGGAGGGCCAAGGCCAGGAGGAGCCACCACCCCCCAAGGCCCCAAAGGACGGTGCCGAAGAGGAGGAAGGCCTCGAGGCTCCCCGGGAAAAGCCCGGCCTCCTTGGCTCCCTGAAGGAGGGACAGGGGGGCTAGGATCCCCACCCCCACCGGGGCCAGGCCGATGAAGAGGGAAGGCACGAGCTCGGGGGCTGGGGGCTCGTGGACATAGAGGCGGCCCAGGAGGGTGGCTCCCACCCAGAGGAAGAGGACCAGGCCAAGCCCCAAGAACATGAGGAGCCAGAAGTAGACCTCTCTGGCCCAGGGGCCCATGAGGGGGAGAAGCGGTCCTCCTGCCAGGGGGACGACGATGGCCGAGACCGGGGGGATAAACCAGGTGCCGTTGGCCGCCTCAAAGGGCAAGCGGAGCCGGGTGAAGACCAGATAGCCGATGAGGAGACTGGTAAGGAGGGTGAGGGGGGCTCCCAGGGCGAAGAGGGTAAGGGCCAGGCCCGGATGCTCCCCTACCCTTAGGCTCGCCAGGCCGAAGAGGAGGAAGGCCAGGGGGAAGGTAGCGTAAAGCTGGGAAAGCAGGGGGTGGTGGAGTTCCTGCCAGACCTGGCCGGGGTAGCGGAGGAGTTTTCCCAGGAAGAAGGCCAGGCTCAGGGTGAAGAGGAGGCCCGTGAGGAGGTAGGCCACAAGGGCCAGGGGGAGGAGGCCGAAGGCCTTGAGGACCAAGGCCGTCCCGCTTCCCCCCATGACCGCGGCGAACCAGGTAGGGTTGAACCACCGCACGCTCATGGGGCCCATTGTGGAATACCGGGGTGGGGTAGGTCAATGCCCCCGGAAGTGCTCCACGGTACGGCGGATCCCCTCCTGAAAGCCTACCTGGGGTTTCCAGCCGTGGGCCATGAGCTTGAGGGGGGAGAGGACGCTCCTTTCCAGGTCCCCGGGTCGCGGCGGAGCATGGATCACCTCCGAAATCTTCCCGGCGGCCTCCGCCACGGCCTTGAGGACCTCCCGCGTGGTGTGCCCCTCCCCGGTGCCCACGTTGTAGACTCCCTCCAAGGAGAAGAGGGCCAGGGTGTGGGCTCGGGCCACGTCTTCCACGTAGATGTAGTCCCGCACGCACCCCTCGTCCCCCGGGGTCCTTCGGGCGTAGAGGGTCACGGGTTCGCCCTTCCGCACCCGCTCGGCGAAGATGGCCACCACCCCCGCCTCCCCGTGGGGGTCCTGCCTGGGCCCGTAGACGTTGCCGTAGCGCAGGGAGGCCCACTTTAGGCCGTAGTTCTGCCCGTAAGCGGAAAGGTAAAGCTCAAAGGCGGCCTTGCTGGCGGCGTAGGGGCTCTTGGGGCGGGGGGGCCAGGTTTCCTCGGCCCTCTCCCCCTCGGGCACCTCCCCGTAGATGGCCCCGCCCGTGGAGGCGAAGACGAGCTTCTCCACGCCATAGCGGCGGCAGGCCTCGAGGAGGTTCATCCCCCCGAGGAGGTTCACCTCAAAGTCCAGGAAGGGGTTTTCCACGCTCACCTTCACCGAGGCCTGGGCCGCCTGGTGGGAGACGTGGGTGGGGCGGAACTCCCGGAAGGTCCGCTCCACCCCCTCCTTGTCCCTAAGGTCCACCCCGAAAAAGGGCACGCCTGGGGGGAGGTTTTCCCGCCTGCCCGTGGAGAGGTTGTCCAGGACCGCCACCTCCACCCCCTCCTTGAGGAGGGCCTCCACGATGTGGCTTCCGATAAACCCTGCACCGCCCGTGACGAGTACGCGCATAAAGCCTCCGGGCCTCTGCCCAGAGCGAGTCTACCAAAAGGGCTAGCCCACCCTCACCTCGGGCTCATGGCCGGGCCGCCACTTGATGGTGCAGCCGATGGCGGGGGCCTCCTTGAGGGGAGGCTCCTGGCTCTGGAGGAGGGCCTCTATGGCGGCCTCGAGGTCGTGGCTTTGCACCTTTTCGGGAAACTTGGGGCTGTCGTTCACCCGGCCGTGGTAGCGGAGCCGCCTCCTCTCGTCAAAGAGGAAGACCTCGGGGGTGCGCAGGGCCCGGTAGGCCTTGGCCACCTCCTGGGTCTCGTCCAGAAGGTAGGGGAAGGGGATCTTGTGCGCCTCGGCAAAGGCCACCATGGCCTCGGGGCGGTCCTCGGGGTAGCGCTCGTAGTCGTTGGGGTTGATGCCCACGAAGGCCACCCTGCCCCGGTACCGTTCCGCCAGGGCTACGAGCTCGCCGATGGAGCCCTTCACGTAGGGGCAGTGGTTGCACATGAAGACCACGGCCAAAAGGGGCTCCGGGAACTGGGAAAGCCTATAGCGCCCGCCCCGGGGGTCGGGGAGCTCGGCGTCTATGAGGGGGCTTTCCAGGGGAAGCTCGGGGTACTGGAGCATGGCCCCAGGGTATCCGGAACCCCCTCCCCTCGGCAAGGGGGGCGGGCGCCTGGGCAAGGCGGCCTCAGCCCTCTATGACCACCGGAAGGATCATGGGGTCGCGGCCTGTGGCCTTCTTCAAGAACTTCTTCACCGGGTAGTAGATGTCGTCCCGGATGCGCTCCAGGGGCTTTTTCTCCCGGATTCCGGAGAGGAGGGCCTCGAGGGCCATCCGGCGCACCTCGCCAAGAAGCCTCTCCCCCGCCTTGACGAAGCCCCGGGAGACCACCTCCACCACCGGGTCCTCCCCCGCCAGGGCGGTGATGACCACGAGCCCTTCCTCCGCCATATGGCGGCGGTCGGCCAGGATCTCCTCGGTGATGTCCCCCACCCCCAGGCCGTCCACGTAGAGGACCCCATGGGGCACGCTCCCCACCTTGTCAAAGGTGTCGCGGGTGAGGCGGTAGATGGCCCCGTTCTCCCCGATCAGGGTCTTCTCCGGGGGGCGGCTCATCCCCTCCGCCAGCCACTTGAGGTTGATCTGGTGGCGCACCTCGCCGTGCCAGGGGAGGAAGAACTTGGGCGTGGTGAGGTTCAGGATCAGCTTCAGCTCCTCCTGGGAGGCATGGCCCGAGGCGTGGACCCGGTAGGTGGGGGGGTAGAGGACATAGGCGCCCAGGGCGTACAGGCGGTTGATGACCCGGTTCACCGCCTCCTCGTTGCCGGGGATGGGGCTACTGGAGAGGATCACCGTGTCCCCGGGTTTGATGGCCATCTTGGCGTGCCCCTCAAAGGCCAGGCGGTGGAGGACGGACATGGGCTGGCCTTGGCTCCCCGTGGCCAGGATCAGGACCTGGTGGTCGGGAAGGTCCATGACCTCCTCGAGGGTGTAAAGCCGCTCCCTCACCTTGAGGTAGCCCAGCTCCATGGCGATCCGGCTGAACCGCACCATGCTCCGCCCCTCCATGGCCACCTTGCGCCCGTACTTCTCCGCCGCCCAGATCACCGACTGGATGCGGTGGATGTGGCTGGCGAAGGTGGTGACGAAGACCCTACCCGGGGCGCGGCCGATGACCCGGTCCAGCTCCTTGGCGATCTCCATCTCGCTCGGGGTGTACCCCGGCCTCTCCGCGTTGGTGGCGTCGGCGATGAGGAGCAAGACCCCCTCCGCCCCCGCCTGGGCCACCTTGGCCAGATGGGAGACCTGGCCGTCAATGGGGGTGGGGTCCAGCTTGAAGTCCCCCGTGTGCACGATGGTGCCGATGGGGGTGCGGATGACCACCCCGGAGTTGTCGGGGATGGAGTGAGTCATCCGGAATAAATCCAGGGTAAAGTACCGACCGACCTGGATGCGGTCGTCGGGGGAGACCTCCTTGAGCTGGAAGCTCCCTGGCCTTAGCCCGAACTCCTCCAGCTTGCCCCGAAGAAGCCCCAGGGTGAGCCGGGCCCCGTAGATGGGCACGGGGCTCTCCTTGCCGAAGACCATGGGGAGGAGGAAGGGAAGCCCCCCGATGTGGTCCTCGTGGCCGTGGGTCAGCACCCAGGCCTTGATGAGGTGGCGGTGCTCCAGGAGGTAGTCCACCCGGGGAATGAGGAGATCCACCCCCGGCATCCCCTCGCCGGGGAAGGCCAAGCCTCCGTCCAGGACGAAGATCTCGTCCCGGTAGCGGAAGGCGGTGATGTTCTTGCCGATTTCCCCCATCCCCCCTAGGGGGATGATCTCCACGGGGTCTGGGCCTCCCCCCCCAGGGGGCTGCCCCTCGTGCGGGCGCCGGCGCCGCCTTTTTCTGGGTCTCCGTTCCTGGTTCTCCATAGGCCTCCTTTTCCCGGCGGGTCCGGGTGGGTTTCGGCAAGCCCCCGGGGTTAGCGCCGCCTCGGGGGGATCTTGCCCTCCAGCTCGGGGCGGATCAGGTCAATCTTGCCCTTTTCGTCAATCCGGTGGACCTTGACCTTGATCACGTCCCCCACCTTCAAGTGGTCCTCCACCCGCTCCACCCGGCCCGGGGCGATCTGGCTGATGTGGAGAAGCCCTTCGGTGCCGGGGAAGAGGCTGATGAAGGCCCCGAAGGGGGTGATCCGGGTGACCGTGCCCTCGTAGACCTCGCCCACCTTGGCCTCGCGGGTGAGCTCCTCTATGCGCCTTTTGGCCTTCTCGGCCGCCTCGAGGTCGCTGGAGTAGATGCGCACCGTTCCGTCCTCCGCGATGTCCACCTCTACCCCGAGCTCCTCTAGGGCCCGGACGTTCTTGCCCCCGGGGCCGATGACCAGGCCGATCTTCTCCACGGGGACCTTGAGGGCGAGGATCCTGGGGGCGAAGGGCTTGAGCTCGGGGCGGGGGGCGGGGAGGACCGTCTCCATCAGGTCCAGGATCTTGAGCCTGGCCTCCCTCGCCTGAAGCAGGGCCTCCTTGAGCACCTCGCGGGGAAGCCCGCCCACCTTGTTGTCCATCTGCAGGGCGGTGACGCCCTTGCGGGTGCCCGCTACCTTGAAGTCCATGTCCCCAAGGGCGTCCTCCAGGCCCAGGATGTCCGTGAGGACCACCGCCCGGTTCCCCTCCCAGACAAGGCCCATGGCCACCCCGGCCACGGGGGCCCGGATGGGCACTCCCGCGTCCATCAGGGCGAGGCACCCGGCGCAAACGGTGGCCATGGAGCTAGAGCCGTTGGACTCCAGGACGTCCCCCACCACCCGCACCGTGTAGGGGAAGGCGTCCTCCTCGGGCATCACCGCCTTGAGGGCCCGCTTGGCCAGGTTCCCGTGGCCCACCTCCCGCCTCGAGGGGCCCCGGAGGCGCTTCACCTCCCCGGTGGAGAAGGGGGGGAAGTTGTAGTGCACCAGGAACTTCTCCGTTTCGTCTATGCCCAGGTCGTCAATGATCTGCTCGTCCCGGCCTGTGCCCAGGGTCACGGTGCCCAGCACCTGGGTCTCCCCCCGGGTGAAGACGGCGGAGCCATGGGCCCGGGGCAGGACATCCACCTCTATCCAGATGGGCCTCAGGTCCTGGGGGCCCCGGCCATCCGCCCGCCGGCCCTCCTCCAGAACGAGGCGCCTGAGCTCCTTCCGCACCACCTCCTCAAAGGCGCTTTGGTAGAGGGGCTTTTGGCTCTCGTCCGGGGTGCCGTCCTCCTTCTTGGGCAGGGCCTCGGCGATCAGGGCCTCGGCGAAGGCCGAAAGGGCCCGGCTTCGCTCCCCCTTGCTCGCGGTCTGGAGCACCTGGGAGAGGCCCCGCTCCAGGGCCAGCCGGTAAAGGGCCTCCTTCGCCTCCTCGGAGAGGCTCTCCGGGGGCGTCCAGGCCATCTTGGGCTTGGCCAGGTCCCGGGCCATCTGCTCCTCTAGCTCCAGGATGGGCTGCATCTTTTGGTGGGCGAACTCCAGGGCCTGGACCAGGAGCTCCTCGTCCACCTCCCTGGCCCCGGCCTCCACCATGAGGATGGCCTCCCGGCTTCCCGCCACCACCAGGTCCAGGGCGCTCTCCTCCAGCGCCTCGAGGGTGGGGTTCAGGACCAGCTGGCCCCCAAGGAGCCCCACGCGCACAGCGGCGATGGGCCCTTCCCAAGGGATCTCGGAAAGCATCAGGGCGGCGCTCGCCGCGATGGGGCCCAGGATGTCCGGGGGGTTTTTCTGGTCGGCGGAGAGCACGGTGACGATCACCTGCACCTCGTGGCGGAAGCCCTTGGGGAAGAGGGGCCTTATGGGGCGGTCCGTCATGCGGGCCGAGAGGATGGCCTTCTCCCCCGGGCGGCCCTCCCGGCGCATGAAGCTTCCCGGGATCTTGCCGGCCGCGTAGTGGCGCTCCTCAAACTCCACCGTGAGGGGGAGGAAGTCCGCCTCCACCGGCCTTTCCGAGGCCTGGGCCGTGGCGAGGACCACCGTGTCCCCGTAGCGCACCAGGACCGAACCCGAGGCCTGCTTGGCGTACTTGCCCGTCTCCAGGACCAGCCTGCGCCCGGCGATCTCCGTCTCGTAGCGATAGCCTGCTGGGGTGTGGGGTGTGGCTTGCGGCATGGCGCTCCTCAAGCGAAGGGCGGAGCCCTATGGCCCCGCCCCCGACCTGCCCTTCAGTTTACTTCCTAAGGCCCAACTTCTCAACCAGGGCCCTGTACCGCTCGGGGTCTTCCCGCTCCAGATAGCGGAGGAGCCTCCGCCGCTTTCCCACCAGCATGAGGAGGCCCCGGTGGGAGTGATGGTCGTGCTTGTGGGCCTTGAGGTGCTCGGAAAGGCGGTTGATCCTCAAGGTGAGCAAGGCCACCTGGACCTCGGTGCTCCCCGTGTCCCCGGGGAAGCGGGCGAACTCCTGGATGATCTTCTCCTTCTCTTCTTTGGCGATGGGCATCTTCTCCTCCGTCAGGGGGGAAGGCGCTAAGGCCCCTTCCTCCTCAGAGGCCCCGGGTCCACCCCGAAGGCCTTACCCAGGATAGGCGGCCCGCTTCCCCCCGTCAACCAGGAAGAGGAGAAGGGCCAGGAGGGCGAGGCCCGCCCCCGTGCCGAAGGCGGCCCGGGGGCCCAGGGCTTGCCACAGGAGGCCGAAGAGGAGGCTTGCCGGGAGGAGGAGAAGCCCCGTGAGGGTATGGTAGAGGCCAATGGCGCTCGCCCTTTCCTCCGCGGGCACCAAGGTGGCCAGGTAGGCCCGGCTCGCCCCTTCAAAGGCCGCAGAGTAGAGGGCGTAAAGGAGGAGGAAGGCCACCCCAAAGGGGGCCGAGGGCGCCAGGGCGAAGCCCAGGTAGACCAGGGCGTAGAGGCCATACCCCAGGGCCACCACCCGCCTCAGCCCCACCCGGTCCGCCAGGCCGCCAAGGGGGTAGGAGAGGAGGGCGTAAAGCAGGTTGTAAAGGGTGTAGGCCAAGGTGACCGCCCGCTCCTCGAGGCCCAGCCCTTTAAGCCGCAGCAGCACAAAGGCGTTGGAGGAAAGGGCCAGGGCAAAAAGGCCCGAGACCAGAAGGAACCGGCGGTAGCCCCGGTCCATCCGGGAAAGCCGCAAAGGGGGAAGGACCCTTTGGGGCCTCGGAGGCTCCCGCAAGGCGAGGAGAAGGGAGGCAGCGAGGAGGGCGGGGACGGCAGAAAGCCAGAACACCCCCCGCACCCCCACCCAGGGCAGGAGGAGAAAGGCCAGGAGGGGGCCGAGGGTGGCTCCCAGGGTGTCCAGGCCCCGGTGGAGGCCGTAGGCCCGGCCCAAGGCCTCCCTAGGGACGCTTTCGGCGATGAGGGCGTCCCTGGGGGCGGTGCGGAGGCCCTTCCCCGTGCGGTCTAAGAAGCGGTAGAGGAGCACCTGCCAGGGGCTTTGCGCCAGGGCCAGGATGGGGCGGAAGAGGGCGGGTAGGCCGTAGCCCAAAAGGAGGAGGGGCCGCCTCCTTCCTAGCCGGTCCGAAACCCTCCCCCCCACCACCTTGAACAGGCTCGCCGTGGCCTCGGCCACGCCCTCCACCAGGCCGATGACCCCAGGCCCTGCCCCCAGGCCCGAAAGGAAGAGGGGGAGGAGGGGGTAGACCATCTCGCTGGCCACGTCCATGAGGAAGCTCACGAGGCCCAGCAGGTAGACCAAGGGGGGAAGTCTCACGGCCGCTACCTCCAGAAAAGCCTAAGCAAAAAAGGCTCGGGCAACACCATGAGAAGGGAAAGGGGGTCCAGGGGGGCTGGGGCGAGGAGGGCGGGGCCTTGGGCGGTGGGGAAAGGAAGGGGAAGGGTCCGGGTGAGGGCGAAAAGGAGAAGAAAGGCTAGGGAAAGCCCCACGCCCGCCTTCCCGACCAGGGGGGCGAAGGGCGGGTCCTCCTCGGGGTACATGAAGTGGAGGAGGAGGAGCCCAAAGGCGTAGGTGGCCTTCAGGGCGAGAAACCCCAAGAAGACTTGCCCGTAAACGTAGTATTCGGAGACGAGTCCGTACCGGACGGCCTGGGCCTCCGAGACTCCGAGGGCGCTCCCGCAAAGCCCCGGCCCTAGGCTCTCGGAGAGGCCCAAGCCCAGGAACTGGAGGAGGAAGGGCAGAAGCTCTAAGGCCGCCACCTGGGGAGCGCGGGAAAGAAGCCTCATCCTCAAAAGTCTCCCCCTCCCAGAGGGAGGGGATCAAGGGACACCCGGCTTCCCTACCAGAGCCTTAGGCCGGGGACCGGGTTCATATGGCTGAAGAGCTGGACCAGGGTGGGCCCATAGGCCAGCACCACCAGGACCGCGGCCAGGGCAAACCAGAACCCGATGCGGTCCATGGCCCGGACGAGCCTCCGGTCCTCGGGGCCGGAGAGGACCTCGGCAAAGGGAAGGGGAGCGTGGGCGAGCTCGGGGCGCCTTTCCCGGCCCAAAAGGACGCTGAAGAAGCCGTAGACGAAGAGGAGGAGGGCCACCAGCAAGACGATGCCCGCCACCGCGTTGAAGACCATGGGGAGGGCGGCCTGGGGGTAGGCGTCCGGCACCTGGGCGATATGGGCCCGCCGGGGGACCCCCAGAAGCCCCGCCCAATGGAGGCCCACCGCCATCAGCATCATGCCGAGGAACCAGAGCCACACCACCGCCAGGCCGAGCCGCCTCTGCCCGTCAGCGATGGGCTTGCCCGTGAGGTTGGGGAGGAGCCAGTAGAGGGAGCCCATGGCGGTGAGGGTGACGAGGCTCGCCACCTGCAGGTGGAAGTGGCCCGGCACCCAGGCGGTGTTGTGGACCACGTAGTCCAGGGTGAAGCTGGCGTTCACGATGCCCCCCGCCCCTCCCGGGATGAAGCCCAGGAGGCCCAGGACCGGGGCCACGAAGGCAGGGTTGTCCCAGGGGAGGGTCCGGATCCAGCCCAAAAGCCCCCGGCCCCCCCGCATCCTGCCGGCGAGCTCGAGGCTCGCCGCCAGGGTGAAGGCGGTCATGAGGCTTGGCACTGCCACGAACATGGTGAGGACGGAGTGGACCAGCTTCCAGGTGGGGTCAATGCCGGGGTCAGCGAACTGGTGGTGGAAGCCCACGGGGGTGGAAAAGAGGAGGAAGAGGAGGAAGACGAGGCGGGCTATAGGGTCGGAGACGAGCTTTCCCCCCGCCTGCTTGGGAAGGATGGTGTAGAGGATGGCGTAGGCGGGAAGGAGCCAGAAGTAGACGATGGGATGGCCCGTCCACCAGAAGAGGGTGCGGGCAACAAGGGGGTCCGCACCCTCCACCAGGCCGAAGGACCAGGGCAAAAGAAGGAGGACGGACTCCAGCACGAGGCCGAGGGAGGCGAGGAACCACATGAGCCAGAAGGTCACGGCCATGTAGGTGACCAAGGGGGTCACCTTGCCGGGGTTCTCTGCCTTCCACCGCCGCCAGAGGTCCAGGACGAGGTAGATGCTCACCCAGCTGGAGAGGACGAAGACGCTTGCCCCCAGGTAGAAGGCCCAGTGGCCCTTGAGGGGCGGGTAAAAGGTGTAAAGGACCGTGGCCTCGTTGGCCAGGAGGGGAAGGGCCGCCAGGAGAAGACCCAGGAAGGCCATCCACCAGGAGAGCCACATGAGGCCCATCCTGGGGCGCAGGTTGAGCTCCCGGGCAGGAAGGTAGACCATGACGGCCTGGGCGAAGAGCTGGGTGAAGACGATGGCGTTCAGGACGCCGTGAAGGGTGAGGCCCTGGTAGTAGGACTGGACGAAGGGGAGAAGGCGCTTGAGGAGGGGGTAGGCGTCCACGTTCCCGTAGTTCAGGGCCTGGAAGGGGCCCATAAGGCTCCCCACGATCACGGCCAGGAAGCCCAGGACCAGGAAGTAGAGGGTGGCCTTCTTCTCCGGGTAGGCCTCATAGACCCGGCTGATCTCACCTGTAAATACCGCCATGACTCACTCCTTCACCACGATCTTGCCGAACATGTTTTGGTGGCCGACCCCGCAGTACTGGTTGCAGATGATCCGGTACTCGCCCGCCTTCTTGAAGGTGTAGCGCACCGTGGAGACCTCGCCCGGGAGCACCTCCACGTTGAGGTTGGTGCCTTCCACGTAAAAGCCGTGGATCACGTCTGGGCTCGTGATCTTGAAGACGATCTCGGCTCCCTTGGGCACCTCAATGGGGTTGGGCTGATAGCCGAAGGCAAAGGCCAGGACGTGGACGGTGTACTGATGGGGGCCGGTCTGGACCACCGCCTGGGCGGGATCGGCCCAAGGGCCCTCGGTGCGCACCTTGGTGGGGTCCACCCGCTCCAGCTTCCCTGCCGGGATCACGCCCGAGGTATGAGTGACCAAGGTGTAGCCGATGAGGGCAAGGAAGGCGAAGAGCATCACCAGGGAAAAGGCCAGCCAGGCCTTTTCGTAGGCCAGGATGGCCCGGTGGGCCCTGTGCTCGTCCATCATGCCCTACCCCCGTGCGAGAAAGAGGACGTAGACCCCAAGCCAAAAGACCAGGATCGTGAGGGCGAGAACCGTGATGACTCCGAGGGCGCCGATGGGTTTCTCCTCCATATCCACCTCCTTGCGGCATCGCGCATACACCCTCATGTTAGGGGAGAAAAGGAGGTACATTTGTCCCCCTGAGAAAGGCTTTTCGGGACTTTTGTCCCTGCGGACGTGGTACCCGTTAGGGGTAATGTCACCTCAGGCGGGCTTGCGCCCGCGTGGGGGCCGCGGTAGCAGGTCCCCGTAAGGTTTGGGCCTAGGAGTGCAGGTACCAAAAGCAAAATGGGTTGGGCGCGGGGAACCCCCACGCCCTTCTCGGCACCAAAGGCCTCAGGTGCTTCCCACGCGGGCGAGCACCAGCCGGCTGACCTCCCTCAGGGTCTCAAAAACCCCTTTACCCTCGGTGGCCACGGCTTCAAAGACGGGGAAGCGCCCTTCTGGGTCCACCACTGCCTGGACCATCTCCACGGGGAGGGCGTCGGGCAGGTCGCGCTTGTTGACCTGGAGGACTACGGGAAGGTCCTCCACCCTCAGGCCATACTCCGCCAGGTTTTCCCGCATGTTGCGCATGCTCTCGGCGTTGGCCCTAAGGCGGTTTGGGGCGGAGTCGGCCACGAAGACGATGCCGTCCACTCCCCTTAGGATGAGCTTGCGGCTGGCGTTGTAGAAGACCTGGCCCGGCACGGTGTAAAGGTGGAAGCGGGTCTTGAAGCCCTTGACCTCGCCTAGGTCCAGGGGCAGGAAGTCAAAGAAGAGGGTGCGCTCGTCCTCGGTGGCCAGGGAGACCATCTCCCCCTTGCGCCCCTCCGGGATCTTGCTGTAGACCCACTTCAAGTTGGTGGTCTTCCCCGAAAGCCCTGGGCCGTAGTAGACGATTTTGAAGTTGATCTCGCGGTTCGCGAAGTTGATGGTGCTCATGCTAGTTTCCGAAGAGCTCGCCCAAAAGGGCGTTGACGCCTTCCCGGTACTCCGTGTCCAGGGTGAGCTTAGGCGGGTGGGCCAGGGCCTCCTGGGCGATCCCGGCCAGGCCCTCCGCCGCCCGCTTGCCGTAGAGCTTCACCTTGCCCAGGGGGGCCCCCTCATCAAAGACGAGGACCAGAAGGGCGTGCTCCCCGGCCTCGTCCACGTAGAGGCCCATGCGCTCCCCCTGGTGGACCACCTCCTGGAACCGGGCTTCCCCTAGGAGCTTGGCCAGGGCCTGGGTCGCCGCGGCGTTTCCCGCCACCAGGGTGGCGAGGGAGTCCAGGGGGGGAGGCTTCGGGGCCCAGAGGGCCTCCTTGTGGGCCAGGACGAACCCCTTGCGGTCTATGAGGAGGGCGTAGCGGGCCCCGGTTTCCCTGAGGGTGTCCTCGAGGAGGTCCAGGGCCCGCTCGTAGAGGGCCCCGTAGAGGACCAGGGAGGGTTCCACCATAGTATGCTCAGTCTACCATGGAGGCTTTTCTTGAGGAGGCAAGGCGTCTTCTTGCGGAGCTTGTGGCCCTGCCCACGGTGAGCGCCGAGGGACGGGCCTTGAGGGAGGGGGCGGCGAGGGTGGCCGAGGTTCTGGAGGGCCTCGGCCTCGAGGCCGCCCTTCACGAGGGCTACGGCCCCCCGGTGGTCTTCGCCGAGGGCGGGGTGGGGGAGAGGACCCTTCTCTTCTACAACCACTACGACGTCCAGCCCCCGGACCCCCTCAGGCTTTGGGCTACCGCCCCCTTCGCCCTCACCGAGCGGGACGGGGCCTGGTGGGGCCGGGGGGCCCACGACGACAAGGGGGAGCTCGTGGCCCGGGTGATGGCCCTAAAGCTCTTCAAGGAGCGGCATGGCTTCCTCCCCCGGGTGAAGTTCGTGGTGGAGGGGGAGGAGGAGGTGGGCAGCCCCCACCTCGAGGCCTACGTGGCCGACAAGAGGGACCTGTTGCAGGCGGACGCCATCCTTTGGGAGGCGGGGGGCGTGGACGCGCAGGGGAGGCCTTACCTCTACGCCGGGCTCAAGGGGATCGTGGCCCTGGAGCTAAGGGTGCGGACGGCGGCCTTTGACCTGCACTCCTCCTACGGGGCGGTGGTGGAAAACCCCATCTACCGCTTGGCCCGGGCCTTGGCCTCCCTGAGGGACGAGGAGGGGAGGGTTTTGATCCCGGGCTTTTACGACCGGGTCCGCCCCCTCACCCCTTTGGAGAGGGAGGTGCTGGCCGAGATCCCAGACGAGTCCGAGGCCCTTAAGGAGGCCTTCGGCGTGGGGGGCTTCCTGGGCGGGGCCAGGGGCCTGGAGTTTAACCGGCGGCTTTACACCGAGCCCTGCGTCAACTTTAACGGCGTCCACGCCGGGTACGGAGGCCCCGGCTCCAAAACGGTCCTCCCGGCGGAGGCCTTGGCCAAGCTGGACTTCCGCCTCGTGCCCGACCAGGACCCGGAGGAGATCCCCGCCCTCCTCCGGGCCCACCTCGAGGCCCAAGGCTTCCACGACGTGGAAGTGCAGGTCCTGGAAAAGGGGGAAAGGCCTGCCCGCTCAGACCTCGCCCACCCCTTCGTGAAGCTCGCTCGGGAGGCCCTGGAGGAGGCCTTCGGGGCGAGGGCGGTCCTCTACCCCAGCATGGCGGGCTCAGGGCCCATGTACCCCTTCCTCCACCACCTGAAGGCCCCGGCGGTAGGCCTCGGCGTGGGCTACCCGGGAAGCCGGGTCCACAGCCCCAACGAGCACATCCGCATCCGGGACTTTGAGCGGGGGGTGCGGGCCATCCTGCGCCTCTTAGAGCTCTTCTTCTTGGGCCGTTAGAAGTCTTGAGTTGCGCCCTTCGCCTGGGGCGCTTAGGCTTTTGGGGTATGCGCCTCGTCTTCGGCGAGCGGGACACCCCTTACGCCGAGGCCCGGGTGGTGGTCCTGCCCGTGCCCTACGACCTTTCCCTTTCCTTCCTCCCGGGGGCCCGGAGGGGTCCCGAGGCCATCCTCTTGGCGAGCCGGGAGCTGGAGCCCTTCCTCCTGGAGCTGGGGGTGGCCCCCGAGGAGGTGGGGATCTACGCCTCGGAGCCGGTCCCTTGGGTGGCGGGAAGTGCGGAGGAGAGCCACCGGCGGATCTGCGAAGCGGCCCTCGCCCACCTCCGGGCGGGGAAGTTCGTGGTGGCCCTCGGGGGGGACCACTCCATCGCCTATCCCCTGGTCCGGGCCCACCGGGAGGCCTTGGGGGAGTTTTCCCTCCTCCACATTGACGCCCACGCCGACCTCTACCCCGAGTGGCAGGGCTCGGTCTACTCCCACGCCTCGCCCTTTTACCGCCTTCTCCAAGAGGGCTTTCCCCTGGTGCAGGTGGGGATCCGGGCCATGGACCAAGACTCCCTGCGCTTGGCCCGGGAGAGGGGTGTAGCCCTCTTCCCGGCCCACCGGATTCACCGAGAGGGGCTTCCCCTGGAGGAGATCCTTTCCGCCCTGGGGAAGCGGGTCTACATCTCCTTGGACTTTGATGCCTTAGACCCCTCGGTGATGCCCAGCGTGGGCACTCCCCTTCCCGGGGGGCTCTCCTACCGCCAGGCGGTGGACCTCCTCGAGGCCGTCTTCCGGGCGAAGGAGGTGGTGGGGATGGACTTCGTGGAGCTCTCCCCAAACGGCCAGTTCCACGCCGAGATGACCGCGGCCCAGCTGGTCTACCACGCCATCGGCCTGAAGGGGCTTCAGGCGGGGTGGCTGGCCCGGGAGGCGGACCACATTTAGCCCTGGGCCTTCCCCTTAGCCTTGGGGCATGCGCCCCGGGCTCTGGCTCCCCTTCCTCCTTGCCCAGGCCCTGGCCCAGGTTCTCACCCTGCCCGAGCTACGCCAGCGGACCTACGGAGAGGGGGGGTTCCGGGTGGAGCGTACCCTAGAGGAGCGCCCCCGCTTCACCCGGGTCCAGTTCTCCCACCTCTCGGACGGCCTTCGGGTCCACGGCTTCGCCAACCTGCCCAAGGGCAAAGGGCCCTTCCCGGTGGTGGTGGTTCTCCACGGCTACGTGGAGCCGAGCCGCTACCGCCTCCTCGCCTACACCACCCCCTACGCCGACTTCCTGGCGGAGAGGGGCTTCCTCGTCCTCCACCCCAACTACCGGGGCCATCCCCCCTCGGAGGGCCCCCCCGCCCGGGGCCTCCGCCACCCCTACGCCGTGGACGTGCTGAACCTGCTCGCCGAGGTGCGAAAAGGGGTCTTCCCCCAGGCGGATCCCGCCCGCCTCGCCCTCTTCGGCCACTCCATGGGAGGCGGCGTGGCCCAGCTCGTGAGCCTGGTGGACCCCGCTTTAAAAGGCGTGGTCCTCTACGGGAGCATGAGCGGGGACGAGCGGAGGAACCTGGAGCGGATCCGCTACTGGTCGGGGGGAGCTCGGGGAGGAGAGCTTTTCACCCTGCCGCCCGAGGCCCTCCGGCAGGCCTCCGCCTGGACCTATCTGGCGGAGCTTTCCGTGCCCTTCAGCGTCCACCACGGCCTTTACGATCTAGAGGTGCCGCCGGAATGGTCCTTTGAGCTTTGCCGCAGGCTCAAAGTCCTTAAGAAGCCCGTGGAGTGCTTCCACTACCCCGGGGGCCACCTCTTCCGGGGGCAGGTGGACCAGGCCTTTCGCAAAAGGGCGCTTTCCTTCCTCCTGCGGGTCTTGCGCTAGGCTTTGAGGGATGGCCGCGTTTTTTGCGAACCTTCCCGCCCTCCTCCTGGCCTTGGCTTTTGGGGCTGCGGTCTTGGGCGTGCTGGCTGGGCTCCTAGGCGCCAAACGGGTCTGGCCCCTCTTCGCCTTGGCCCTGGGTCTTTTCCTCCTCGCCCTTTTCCTCCGTGTAGAATAGCCCTCCGTGGCCAAGCGGGTGGTTTCCGTTTCCCTGGGCAGTAGCCGCCGCGACTCCGTGGCCGAGGTGGAGGTCCTGGGGGAGAGGGTGGTGCTGGAAAGGCGGGGAACCGATGGGGACTTCCAAGGGGCCCTCTGCCTGATCCGGGAGTTGGACGGGAAGGTGGACGCCATCGGCCTGGGGGGGATTGACCTCTACCTGGTGGCGGGCGGGCGGCGCTATGCGATCCGGGACGCCCGGAGGCTGAAGGAGGCCGCCAAAAGGACCCCGGTGGTGGACGGCTCGGGCCTCAAGCACACCCTGGAGCGCCGGGCCATTTACGAGCTGGCTTCCCTCATTGACTGGAGGCGCACCCGGGTGCTCGTGCCCTCCGCCGTGGACCGCTTCGGCCTGGCGGAGGCCCTGGAAGGGGTGGGGGCCCGGGTCCTTTACGGGGACTTCATCTTTGCCCTGGGGCTGCCCATTCCCCTTTACCGCCTCTCCTTCCTGCAGAAGCTGGCCTTTGTCCTCCTGCCCCTCCTCACCCAGCTCCCCTTTGGCCTCCTCTACCCCACGGGGAAGGAGCAGGAGCGGCAGGTGCGGGACTGGCGGGCCCGCTACTACCGCTGGGCCGACCTGGTGGCAGGGGACTGGCACTACCTCCGGCGCTACATGCCCGAGGACATGCGGGGCAAGACCGTCCTCACCAACACCACCACCCTCGAGGACCTGGAATTCCTGAAGGCCCGGGGCGTGGCCCGGCTCATCACCACCACCCCCCGCCTGGGGGGGCGGAGCTTCGGCACCAACGTGATGGAGGCCATGCTCGTGGCCCTGGCCGGCCGGGAGCTTGGGGAGGAGGACTACCTCCGGTATATTGACCTCTTAGGGCTCACACCCCAGGTTCTGGACCTGGATGGGGCCCGCAAGCAGGAGGGAGCATGATCAGCGTGACCGATCTACGCCCGGGAACCAAGGTGAGGATGGAGGGCGGGCTTTACGAGTGCGTGGAGTACCAGCACCAGAAGCTGGGCCGGGGCGGGGCCAAGGTGGTGGCCAAGTTCAAGAACCTGGAGACGGGGGCCACGGTGGAGCGCACCTTTAACTCGGGGGAGAGGTTGGAGGACATTTACGTGGAGACCCGCGAGCTCCAGTACCTCTACCCGGAAGGGGACGACCTGGTCTTCATGGACCTGGAGACCTACGAGCAGTTCCACGTCCCCAAGGAGCGGGTGGAGGCCGCCCGCTTCCTGAAGGAGGGGATGACGGTGCTCGCCGACATGTACGAAGGCCGTCCCCTCAAGGTGGTCCCGCCCACGGTGGTGGAGCTCAAGGTGGTGGACACGCCTCCCGGGGTCCGAGGGGACACGGTCTCCGGGGGGAGCAAGCCCGCCACCCTGGAAACCGGGGCTGTGGTCCAGGTCCCCCTCTTCGTGGAGCCGGGGGAGGTCATCAAGGTGGACACCCGGACCGGGGAGTACGTGGGCCGGGCTTAGGCCCCTCCCCAGGGCTGGGCTCCCCGTTTCGGGGTAAGCTTTAGGCCACGAGGTGCGCCCATGACGCCGAAAGAGCTTAGGCAGATCCTTCAGGCCCTGGTGGAGCACGGGGTGAGCGAGCTTACCCTGGAAACCCCCGATTACAAGCTCACCGTGCGCCGCGGCGGGGAGGTGCAGATGGTGGCCGTGCCCCAGGTGGTGGCCGCGCCTGCCCCGGCGGCCGCGCCGATCCCGGCGGCCGTACCGGAGCTCGCCCCTGCGCCGCCCTCTGCCCCTAAGGGGGCTACCCCGCCCGAAGAGGACGCCTGCCCGGGGTGCGTGGAGGTCCGCGCTCCCATCGTGGGTACCTTCTACCGGGCCCCCGCCCCCGACGCGCCCCCTTACGTCCAGGAAGGGGACCGGGTGGAGAAGGGGCAGGTCCTTTGCATCATCGAGGCCATGAAGCTGATGAACGAGATTGAGTCCGAGGTCTCGGGCATCGTGCGCAAGATCCTGGTCCAAAACGGGGAGCCCGTGGAGTACGGACAGCCCCTCTTCCTCATCCAGCCCGTATGAAGAAGGTGCTCATCGCCAACCGGGGCGAGATCGCCTTAAGGATCATCCGGGCGGCCAGGGAGCTCGGCCTCAAGACCGTGGTGGCCCACTCCACCGCCGACGAGAAGAGCCTGCCCGTGCTCCTTGCCGACGAGGCCATCTGCGTGGGGCCGCCCCCCTCGGGCCAGAGCTACCTCAACATCCCCAACCTCCTCTCGGCGGCCATCGTCACGGGGGCGGACGCCGTCCACCCGGGCTACGGATTCTTGGCGGAGAACGCCACCTTCGCGGAGATGTGCCGGGAGCACGGCCTCACCTTCATCGGCCCCACCCCGGAGAACATGAGGGCCCTGGGCGACAAGGCCACGGCCCGGAAGGTGGCCCGGGAGGTGGGGGTGCCCACGGTTCCGGGCACGGACGAGGTGGAGAGCGTGGCCGAGGCCAAGCGGGCGGCCCAGGAGATCGGCTACCCCGTGATCCTCAAGGCGAGCGCGGGGGGCGGGGGGCGGGGCATGCGGGTGGTCCACACCGAGGAGGAGCTGGAACGGGCCGTCCAGCAGGCCCAGGAGGAGGCCCGGGCCGCCTTCGGCAACCCCGCCGTCTACCTGGAGAAGTACATAGAGGAGCCCAAGCACATTGAGATCCAGGTCCTGGGGGACGGGGAGCGGGTGATCCACCTCTGGGAGCGGGACTGCTCCATCCAGCGCCGCCACCAGAAGCTTTTGGAGGAGGCCCCTAGCCTTTTGCCCCTGGAGACCCGGCAGGCCATCGCCGAGGCGGCGAGGAGGCTTGCGGAGCACGTGGGCTACGTCTCCGCGGGGACGCTGGAGTTCCTGGTGGACAAGGAGGGGAACTTCTACTTCATTGAGATGAACACCCGCATCCAGGTGGAGCATCCCGTTACGGAGATGATCACCGGGATTGACCTGGTGCAGGCCCAGTTCCGCATCGCCGCCGGGGAAAAGCTTTGGCTTAAGCAGGAGGACGTTGAGGTTCGGGGCCACGCCATAGAGGTGCGGGTGAACGCCGAGGACCCCGAGAAGGGCTTCCGGCCTTCCATCGGCAAGGTGGAGACCCTGCTCTTCCCCGGAGGTCCCGGCATCCGGGTGGACAGCCACCTCTATGCGGGCTACCAGATCCCGCCCCACTACGACAGCCTCATCGCCAAGATCCTCGCCTGGGCGCCCACCCGAGAGGAGGCCATAAGGCGCATGGAGCGGGCCCTTTCGGAAACGGTCATTGAGGGGCCTGGCCTCAAGACCACCATCCCCTTTCACCAGAAGGTGCTCCAGAACGCCTTCTTCCGCCGGGGGGCCGTGTACACCAACTTCGTGGCCCGGCGCATGGAGGTGTAGACTGGGCCTGTGATGGTGGACTACGAGATCAGCGACCAGGCCCTCGAGGGCCTGGTGACGCATGCCCTTTCCGGCCTCGAGGGGGTCCGCCTCTTGGAGGCGCCCCGTTCCTTGGGGGAGGTGTTCCGCCGGACGAAGCCCGTCAAGGTGGAGCGTTCTCCGGAGGGGCTTTCCGTGGACCTCGTCCTCTCCGTGGACTACGGGGTGGCCATCCCGGAGCTGGCCCGCGAGGTGCAGCGCTCCGTGGCCGAGGCCCTCTTCCTGGCTACGGGCCAAAAGGTGAGGGCGGTGAACCTCACCGTGGCCCAGGTGGAGTACCGGCAGGGAGGCCATGCGTAGGCGGGCACGGGAGCTGGCCATGCGGGCCCTCTTCGCCCACACCCAAGGCGGCGTGGAGCTGGAGGAGGCCCTGCGCCACGCCCTGGAGGAGATGGGGGGGGAGGAGGACCCCTACGGCGACCCCCTGGACGAGGAGGGCGTGGCCTTTGCCCGGAGGCTCCTTGAGGGCTACAAGGCCCACCAGGAGGAGGTGGACCGCCTCTTGAGACAGACGGTGGAGGGCTGGGACTTCGCCCAGATGTCCAAGACCGACCTCACCGTGCTCCGCCTGGCCGCCTACGAGATGCTCTACGAGCCCACCCCCTATGCCCCCCTCATAGAGGTGGCGGTGAAGATCGCCAACCGCTACGGGGGCGAGCATTCCGGGGCCTTTGTGAACGGGGTTCTGGGTAGGCTCTACCGGCGCATCCGGGAAGGGGAGGTCCAGGCCGTGCCCAAGGAGGATTAAATGACGGAAACCCGACTGCTCTTGGGCCACGCGGCGGCCGAAGCCCTGTATGGGGAGCTTAGGGAGACCCTGAGGACCCTCCCCTTCGTCCCCTCCCTGAGGGTGCTCCGCCTGGGGGAGGATCCCGCCTCCGTGGCCTACGTGCGCCTCAAGGACAAAAGGGCCAGGGAGCTTGGCCTGAAGAGCGCGGTGGAGGTCTACCCCCACGACCTTCCCGAAGAAGCCCTTCTGGAGAGGATTGCGGAGCTCAACGGGGACGAGGGCGTGGATGGGATCCTGGTCCAGCTCCCCCTTCCGCCCCATATCCGAACGGAGCGGGTCCTCGAGGCCATCTCTCCCCTTAAGGACGTGGACGGCTTCCACCCGGTGAACGTGGGGCGGCTCTGGAGCGGGGGGGAGGGGCTTTTCCCCTGTACCCCTTTGGGGGTGGTGCGCCTTCTGAAGCACTACGGGGTGGAGCTTAGGGGGAGGGAGGTCGTGGTCATCGGCCGCTCCAACATCGTGGGCAAACCCATGGCTGGCCTTCTTCTCCGGGAGGACGCCACCGTGACCCTGGCCCACTCCCGCACCCAGGACCTTCCCCAGGTGGCCCGGCGGGCCGAGGTCCTGGTGGTGGCCGTGGGCCGGCCCTACCTGGTGCGGAGGGACTGGGTGCGTCCTGGGGCGGTGGTGGTGGACGTGGGGGTGAACCGGGTGGACGGGAGGCTGCTCGGCGACGTGCACCCCGAGGTGGCGGAGGTGGCCTCGGCCCTGACCCCGGTGCCCGGGGGGGTGGGCCCCATGACCGTGGCCATGCTCATGGCCAACACCGTGAAGGCAGCCCTTTTGCGCCGGCATGGAGCTTTTCGCTAACCACGTCTTCTGGACGGCCGTCCTCGCCAACCTCGTGGCCCAGACCCTTAAGCTCCTCTTCTACTACCGCCTCGAGGGCCGCTTCCAGTGGGAACGCTTTCTGGAGACGGGGGGCATGCCCTCCACCCATTCCGCCACGGTGAGCGCCTTGGCGGTGAGCGTGGGCCTGAACGAGGGCTTTGACAGCGCCCTCTTCGCCGTGGCCGCCGTTTTTGCCCTCATCGTCATGTACGACGCCACGGGCATCCGCCGGGCTGCGGGCCTCCACGCCCAACTCCTCAATCAGCTGGTGCAGGAGCTGCAGAAGCTGGTGGAGCGGGGCTTCGCCCAGGAGCCCCTGAAGGAGCTCCTAGGCCACACCTACCTCGAGGTCTTCGTCGGGGCCCTCCTTGGGCTTTTGGTGGCCCTTGGGGTTCACGCCCTTCTCCCCGCCTGGTAGAAGGCCAGGCTCTGGCCCAGGAGGAAGACGAGAAGGCCCAAGGCGGGAGCGAGGAAGAAGACGAAGAAGCTCACGAAAAGCGCCAAAAGGAGGGGCAAAAGGGGTTTTTTGAAGCGGTGGAAGATGAAGAGGTTCAAAAGCCCAAAGAAGGAGAGGACCAAGAGGGCGGCCGTTTCCACAGGGGGCCATTCTAGGGGACCGCGCCCTGGCCTGGCCACAGGGGTGGGGGCCTCCGCGGCCATAGGGTGGCGAGCCCCTTGCCAGGCCGGGGGAATGGGGTAAGCTTTTACCGAGTATAAGGGGGTGGCGTCCATGCTCACCTTGCCGGAGAAAATCCTCTTCCTCCTCCTCGCGATAGGAAGTCTCTCCTACGCCTACATGGGCTTCCGCCGGGTGTATTTGGCCGTGAGGCGGGGGCGGCCGGAGGACCGGTTTGACCGCCTGCCCGAGCGCCTCGGGCGGGCCCTTTGGCTTACCCTCACCCAGCAGACGGTCTTCAAGCGCCGCCCCCTGGTCTCCCTCCTGCACGCCTTCGTCTTCTACGGCTTCGTCTACTACCTCCTGGTGAACCTGGTGGACCTCCTGGAGGGCTACTTCCCCCTGGAGGCCCAGGGGGGCCTGTGGAACCCCTTCAACCTGGTGGCCGACCTCCTCACCGCCCTCATCCTCGTGGGCATTCTGGGCCTCATGCTCCGCCGCTACCTCGTGGCCCCTAAGGACTTCACCTGGAACCCCCGGGTGCCCCTCCACGAGGGGGTGCGGGCGGGCATCCCCCGGGACTCGGCCATCGTGGGGGCCTTCATCACCTTCCACGTGGGCAGCCGCCTCCTCTCCAAGGCCGCGGGCCTGGCCCAGGCCGATCCCGACCCCTTCCAGCCCGTGGCCAGCCTGCTTGCGGCCCCCCTCGCCGCCCTGACCCCGGAGGCCCTGGCCTTCCTGGAGCACCTCTTCTGGTGGGGGGCGCTGGGGTCCATCCTCCTTTTCCTGCCCTACTTCCCCCGCTCCAAGCACATCCACCTCTTTCTGGCCCCGATCAACCTCGCCTTCCGCAAGGAGGTCCCCGGGGCCCTCGCCCCCCTGGACCTCGAGGCGGAGGTCAACGAGGAGGCCCGCTTCGGCGCGGAAAAGCTGGAGGACCTCTCCTGGAAGCGCCTGCTGGACGCCTACGCCTGCATCATGTGCAACCGCTGCCAGGAGGCCTGCCCCGCCTACACCACGGGGAAGGCCCTGAGCCCAGCCGCCATCCTCATCTCCGAGCGGTACGAGCTGAACGGGATCCTCCAGGACTTCGCCCAAGGGAAGGAGAGCCCCAGGCCCCTCATGGAGTTCGCCCTGAACGAGGAGGCCCTCTGGGCCTGCACCACCTGCCTGGCCTGCGTGGAGGTCTGCCCCGTGGGCAACGAGCCCATGCTCCACATCTTGGACGTGCGCCGGGCCAAGGTCCTCATGGAGGGGGAGTTTCCCGCCCAGCTCAATAGCGCCTTCCGGGGGATGGAGCGCTCCGGCAACCCCTGGGGCATAGGCCAGGACAAGCGCTTGGACTGGGCGGAGGGCCTTAGGGTGCCCACGGTGGAGGAAAAGCCCCACCCCGAGGTCCTCTACTGGGTGGGCTGCGCCCCGAGCTACGACCCCCGGGCCCAGCGGATCGCCCGGAGCATGGCCGAGATCCTGAACGCCAGCAGGGTGGACTGGGCGGTTTTGGGTAGGCGGGAGAAGTGCACCGGGGACGCCGCCAGGCGGGCGGGCAACGAGTACCTCTTCTTCCAGCTCGCCACGGAGAACGTGGAGACCCTAAACGCCGTGGCCCCCAAGACCATCGTCACCACCTGCCCCCACTGCTTCCACACCCTGAAGAACGAGTACAAGGACTTTGGCGGGGAGTACCGGGTGGTCCACCACACGGAGTTCCTCGCCGAGCTCTTGCGCTCGGGCCGGATCCGGGTGGAGGAAGGGACGCGCAAGGCGGTCTTCCACGACCCCTGCTACCTGGGCCGCCACAACGGGGTTTACGAGGCCCCCCGGGAGGCCCTGAAGGGGGCCGGCCTCGAGGTGGTGGACCCCCCGAGGAGCCGGGAGCGGAGCTTCTGCTGCGGGGCGGGTGGGGCCCAGTTCTGGAAGGAGGAGGAGCCCGGGGCCATGCGGGTCTCGGAGAACCGCTACAAGGAGCTTAAGGGGACCGGGGCGGAGGTCATCGCCACCGGCTGCCCCTTCTGCATGGCCATGCTCAACGTAGAGGTGGCCCAGGACGAGAAGGCTCCCGAGGTCTTGGACGTGGCTGAGCTCGTGGCCCGGGGCCTCAAGGCCTAGTGTAGACGGCGTAGACCCGGTACCCCCCCATCCACCCCTCGCCAAAGGCCCTTAAGGAAAGGCCCGGGGGAGGGGTGAGGAGCTCCTTGGGCTCCCAGTAGAAGGGGCTAAAGGGCCTTCCCCGCCTTAAGGCCTCCTTCCGGGAGAAGCCCTCCACCAGGAGGAGCCCCCCGGGGAGGAGAAGGGAGGGGAGGGCCCGGAGGAGAGAGCGGTGCACGTAGTAGGTCAGGACGATGCCGGCGAAGGGGCCCCTGGGGAGGCGCTTTGGGGCGTCTTCGGCCTCGAGGTCCATCGCCAGGAGGGCAAGCCCCGGGGTGCCCGCAAGCCTCCTTAGGGCTTCGGGGCTCCGCTCCACCAGGACCACGGGGTGGCCCCGCCCGAGGAGGTAGCGGGCGTTCCGGCCCAGGCCCCCCGCCAGGTCCAGCACAGGCCCCGGGGGGAGGAAGGGCCCGTAGGCCCGGACCGCGAAGGCCGGGGGGCGGTCCCCCTGGGCCTCCCGGTAGAAGGCGTCCCAGTCCTTAGGCATGGCGCCGGAAGGCGAGGAGGCTCCCCAGGGCCAGGATGAGGAGGGTGCCTCCCCAGAAGACCGCCTTGGGGAGTTCCAGGGCCAGCTCAGGGCGGTGGAGGAGGTGGGCGAGGGTGCCCTCCCCCTCGAGGAGGAGCTTGAACCCCGCCCAGCCCACCAGGGCGTAGGCCACCCGCTCCAGGCCCGGGTAGCGCTCCATGAGGGCCACCACCGAGCCCGCCAGAAGGCGGATGAAGAGGATCCCGAGGGCCACCCCCGAAAAGACCAGGAGAAGGTCCTTGGAAAAGGCCACCACCGCCAGGATGGAGTCCACGGCGAAGGCCAGGTCCACCAGGTTGATGCGCAGGACCGCCCGCCAAAACTCCCTGGCCGTGGCCTCGGGGAGAGGCCTGGCCTCGGGGTGGTCCCGGAAGTGCTGGACCGCCAACTGGAGGAGGTAAAGCCCCCCCAGCACCTGGGCCCACCAGAGCTGGATGAGGTAGACGGCGAAGAGGAGGGCGAGGCCCCTTAGGAGGTAGGCCCCGAGAAGGCCGTACATGAGGGCCCGGGCCCGGAGGTGAGGGGGCAGGGGCCGCACCATCACCGCCAGGACCAGGGCGTTGTCCCCGGAGAGGAGGGCCTCGAGGGCCACCACGGAGAGGAGGACGAGGAGGGCCTCCCCGCTCATGGGCCCCCCAGGAGGTAGCGGAGCCCCGGGGCCAGGGCCTGCTTCCAGGTGACCCAGTTGTGCCCCGAGGGCCTCTCCCGATAGGCGTGGGGGACTTTTCGGTCGGCGAGGAGGGCGGCAAAGCGGCGGTTAGGCGCGAGAAGCCACTCCAAAAGCCCCACCTCCAGGTAGACCCGGGGAAGGCGCTCCGCCTCGGCGTAGCGAAGGAGGAGCCACTCCTCGTCCTGGTGGGCGTCCTTTCCTCCGGGGTGGGCCTTCAGGGCGGGGGAGAGGGCGAGGACCTTGGGGAAGCGCTCCGGGTAGCGCCAGGCCTGCCACAAGGAGAAGAGCCCCCCTAAGGAGGCCCCCACCAGGACCCCTTCCCCCAGGGGGCCGTAGGCCCTTTCCACCTCGGAAAGGATCCGGTGGAACTCCTCCTCGTAGGCCTCGCTGAACCGGTACTCGGTGTTCCGGTCCACGGGCTCCACGAAGACCAGGCGCACCGGGGGGATCTCCCCCGCCTCAAAAAGCGCCCGCGCCACCTTGTGCAACCCCGCGGTGCGGTAGAAGGCCACTCCGTCTTGGGCCACCACCGTGGCCTGGGGATCGGGGCCGGTCTCGGCCACGTAGAAGCGCCTCTCCCCCAGGCGGTGCCGGGCCACCTTGGGCTCCTCCTGGGGCTCGGGCGGGGCCTCGTAGCGGAAGCCGGGAAGCCTTATGGCCCTCGGGTAGCTCCACCAGGGGTTGTCGGCCCTCTCGGGGTTATGGGGGTCGGGGAAGGGCCTTCCCTCCCGGTCCAGGAAGGCGTACTCCACATAGGCTCCCTCGGGGAACTCCAGGGTGAGGGGGCCCGAGAGCGGGATGGGGTTCCTCTCCCAGTCGGTGAAGTCGCCGATGAGGGCATAGGCGCCCTCCGGGGGATAGAAGGTGGCGCTTCTTCGTCCTAGGCGTACCACGGGTATACTCTACCCATGAAGGTCGGCGTGGTGGGCTCGGGGATGGTGGGGAGCGCCGCGGCCTACGCCCTGGCCCTCCTCGGGGGGGTGCGGGAACTGGTCCTCCTAGACCTGGACCGGAAGCGGGCCGAGGCCCACGCCGAGGACATCCTTCACGCCACCCCCTTCGCCCACCCCGTCTGGGCGCGGGCGGGGGAGTATGGGGACCTCGAGGGCGCCCGGGTGGTGGTGATCGCCGCCGGGGTGGCCCAGCGCCCCGGGGAGACCCGCCTACAGCTTCTGGACCGCAACGCCCAGGTCTTCGCCCAGGTGGTGCCGAGGGTTTTGGAGGCGGCCCCCGAGGCCATCCTCCTCATCGCTACCAACCCCGTGGACGTGATGACCCAGGTGGCCTACCGCCTCTCCGGCCTCCCCCCGGGACGGGTGGTGGGCTCGGGGACCATCCTGGACACCGCCCGCTTCCGCGCCCTTCTGGCCGAGCACCTTCAGGTAGCCCCCCAGTCGGTCCACGCCTACGTGGTAGGGGAGCACGGGGACTCGGAGGTCCTCCTCTGGTCCAGCGCCCAGGTGGGCGGGGTGCCCCTTTCCGCCTTCGCCGAGGCTAGGGGGCGGACCCTTTCCCCGGAGGAGCGGGCCCGTATAGACGAGGGGGTCCGCCGGGCCGCCTACCGGATCATCGCCGGGAAAGGGGCCACCTACTACGGCATCGGGGCGGGGCTTGCCCGTTTGGTGCGGGCCATCCTTGCCGACGAGAAGGGGGTCTACACCGTGAGCGCCTTCACCCCCGAGGTGGAGGGGGTCCTGGAGGTGAGCCTTTCCCTTCCCCGCATCCTGGGGGCGGAGGGGGTGGAGGGGACGGTCTACCCCGGCCTGAGCCTCGAGGAGCGGGAGGCCCTGAGGCGGAGCGCCGAGATCCTCAAGGAGGCCGCCTTCGCCCTAGGATTTTAGAGCTTATCCAGCTTAGGGTAGAGAACGAGGAGCTCCTCCTCCGTGAGGGCCTCCCCCTCCTTTTCCGGCGTCCAGGCGAGGTGGAAGGCGAGGAGGGTGAAGGGGGTGCTCCCCGCAAAGGCCAGCAGGACCTCCTTGGCCTTCTCCCGGTCCAGGGGGCCGGGCCTCGGAAGCTCCCCCCGCACGGCGAGGAGGAGGGAGGCCACGAGGTACCGGCCGCCCGGCTCCACCTGGGGCGTGTAGGGGGCTTGTTGCCTCTTCCCCTCAAAGTGGCGGAAGGTCTCCTGGTAGGTGCTCCGGTCCTCCAGCATCCAGGCGTCAAAGAGGGCCAGGACTTCCTCCTCGCTTCCCTCCCTGGCCTCGTAGCTCCCGAAGCGCCAGGCGGGGGCCTCCCTTAGGAGGAGGAGGGCCACCTCGTCCAGGAGGTCGGCCAGGCCCTTGGCCGTGGTGGTGTCAGCCTCTTCCGCCAGCCGCCTCAAGGCCCGCTGCACCTCGGGGCGCACCAGGAGGGCAAGCCTCAGGCGGCCCAGGCTGGCCGAGGGCCCCGCCCCGGCCCGCCCTAGGCCCCGCACCATGAGGAAGGCCGCTAGGGCCAGGCCCGCCAGGACCAGAACCGGGACCAGGCCCAAGCTGCCCCCGCCTCCCGGGTAAACGTAGACCGGGGCCGGGTACGGGCCCGGCAGGGGGTACATGGGGGCAGGCCCCGGACTCATGGGCGGGGGAGGGCTTGGCGCATAGGGCCTTCCCCCCACCCCGCCCCCGCTCTTCTGCCCCAGGCCCAAGCCCAAGAGGAGGAGGACCACCCAGGCCCAAAGCCGCATGGCCTTAGGATAAGGCCTTGTGACCTGGGGCCCTTTGCGCTAAACGGGATTTCGCAGTAAACTTGATACAGGTAGGCTTAGGCTATGGACGCCCAAAGCGAAAGGAGGACAACCATGCTGCCCCAAACCCTGCCCGTCTGCCCTGTGAGGGGGTCGGTCATCTACCCCACCATGGTCATGCCCATTGACGCAGGCCGGCCCATCTCCATCCGGGCCATTGACGAGGCCCTGGCCCGGGAGCGGGTGCTTCTCATCGTGAGCCAGAGGGATAAGGAGGTGGAAAACCCCAAGCCCTCCGACCTCTACGAGGTGGGCACCGCCTGCAACATCCTCAAGATGCGCAAGAACCCGGACGGCTCCGTCCAGGTCCTGGTGCAGGCCTTCGCCCGGGTCCGGGTGGCGGAGTGGCTGGACCTGGGGGACCACCTCGAGGCCCGGGGGGAGGTGATCTCCGACGAGCCCGGGGACCCCATCACCGTGAAGGCCCTGGTGCGGGAGGTGAAGGACCGCTTCCAGGCCCTCCTCAAGGAGGGGAAGTACCTGCCCCCCGAGGTGGCCCAGTTCGTCCTGAACCTGGAGGACCCCTCGCAGCTTGCCGACTACATCGCCTTCCACATGGACTTCCGCCTCGAGGACAAGCAGCGGGTGCTGGAGACCGCAAGCGTGGCGGAGCGGCTGAAGGCGGTCCTCGTCCTTTTGGAGGGGGAGCTCGCCCTCCTGGAGACCCAAAGGCGCATCCAGCAACAGGTCAAGGAGGAGATTGACCGCAACCAGCGGGAGTACTTCCTCCGCGAGCAGATGAAGGCCATCCAGCGCGAGCTCCACGGGGAGGAGGGGGCCGAGGAGGTGGAGGAGTTCCGGAGGAAGCTGGAGGCCCTGGACCTGCCCCCCGTGGTGCGCCAGGAGGCGGAAAGGGAGCTCAACCGGTTTGCCCGCATGCACCCGGACTCCGCCGAGGCCAGCGTCATCCGCACCTACCTGGACTGGATCGTGAACCTCCCCTGGAACACCCGCACCGAGGACAACCTGGACCTGGAAAGGGCCAAGGAGATCCTGGAGCGGGACCACTACGGCCTGGAGAAGGTGAAGGACCGGGTGCTGGAGTTCTTGGCGGTGCGGAGGCTCAAGGCGGAGCGGGCCAAGCGGGGGGAGATCCCGCCCGACGAGGTGAACAAGGGCCCCATCCTCCTCTTCGTGGGGCCGCCGGGGGTGGGGAAGACCTCCATCGCCAAAAGCATCGCCGAGGCCCTGGGGCGGCGGTACGTGCGGGTCTCCTTGGGCGGCGTAAGGGACGAGTCCGACATCCGGGGCCACCGCCGCACCTACATCGGGGCCATGCCCGGGCGGATCATCCAGGGCCTGAGGCAGGCCGGGACCAAGAACCCCGTCTTCCTCCTGGACGAGGTGGACAAGCTGGGCATCTCCTACCAGGGCGACCCGGCGGCGGCCCTCCTCGAGGTTTTGGACCCTGCCCAGAACAAGGAGTTCGTGGACCACTACCTGGGGGTGCCCTTTGACCTCTCCGAGGTGATGTTCATCTGCACCGCCAACTTCCCCCAGAACATCCCCGCCCCCCTCATGGACCGGATGGAGGCCATTGAGTTCACGAGCTACATTGAGCAGGAGAAGCTGGAGATCGCCAAGCGCTACCTCCTGCCGAGGCAGCTAAGGGAAAACGGCCTCGAGGAGGGGCAAGTGGTGGTCACGGAGGCCGCTCTCACCCGCCTCATCACCCACTACACGCGGGAGGCGGGGGTGAGGCAGCTGGAGCGGGAGATCGGGGCCCTCCTCCGGAAGGCCGCCCGCCAGATCCTCGAGGAGGGGAGGAAGCGGATCCGCATCACCGAGCGCGACCTGGAGCGGTACCTCGGCCCGCCCCGCTTCCTCCCGGAGACCGAGGCCCAAAAGCCCCAGGTGGGGGTGGCCACGGGGATGTACTACACCCCCGTGGGCGGGGACATCATGTTCGTGGAGGTCTCCGTGATGCCGGGCAAGGGGAACCTCATCCTCACCGGCCAGCTAGGGGACGTGATGAAGGAGTCGGCCCGGGCCGCCCTCTCCTACGCCAAGCGGAACGCCCTCCGCTTCGGCATCCCCCTGGACCGCTTTGAGAAGAGCGACATCCACATCCACGTGCCCGCGGGGGCCATCCCCAAGGAGGGGCCCTCGGCGGGGGTGGCCATCGTGAGCGCCCTGGTCTCCGCCCTCACCGAGGTGCCGGTGCGCCACGACGTGGCCATGACCGGCGAGATCACCCTCACGGGGAGGGTCCTGCCCATCGGCGGGGTGAAGGAGAAGGTCCTGGGGGCGAGGCGGGCCGGGATCCGGGAGGTGGTCCTGCCCAAGCAGAACGAGCCCGATCTCGCCGACATCCCGCGGCCCCTCAGGCAGAACATGACCTTCCACTTCGTGGAGCACCTGGACCAGGTCCTGGACCTGGCCCTGGTGGGGGGCCTGAAGGCCCTGGAGGCCCGCGCCAAGGCCAGGCGGCCTGCCAGGGGGAAGAAGGAGCTCGTGGCCCACGCCTAAGCGCCGCTTACCCTAGGGCCTCCCGGTAGACCTCCAGGTACTGCGCGGTGATGCGCTCGGGGTGAAAGCGCTCCGCAGCGTACTCCCGGGCCCGCTTGCGCATCTCGGGAAGCCTGGGGCTTTGCAAAAGCTCCAGCACCGCCTCGGCGAAGCCCTCGAGGTCCCCGAGCTCCACGAGCCTGCCCACCTCCGGGGTAATGAGCTCCGGCACCCCGCCCACCGCCGTGGCCACCACCGGGACGCCCGAGGCCAGGGCCTCGAGGGCCGCCTGGCCGAAGGACTCCTCCTCCGAGGCCAAAAGGAACAGGTCCCCCGCCCCCAGCACCTCCTCCGGGTGGGGGGTGGGGGGGTGGAAGGTGACCCATCGGGCCACCCCGAGCTCCTCCGCCACCCGCCTGGCCTCGGCCTCCTCGGGACCCTTGCCCAAAAGGAGAAGCCTCGCAGGAAGCCTCCTTCTTACCTTGGCGAAGGCCCGCACGAGGTCGGGCACCCGCTTGATGGGGCGGAAGTTGGAGGCGTGCACAAGAAGCCACTCCCCCTCCCCGGCGTAAAGCCGCTTGCGCTCGGGCCTTGGGCGGAAGCGCTCCGGGTCCACGGCGTTGGGGATGACGCGGGGCCGTATCCCGAAGGCCTTTTCCGCCTCCTTCGCCAGGGCCCGGCTCACCGCGGTAGTGGCCCGGGCCGCCTGAAGGGCCCGCCTCGTGGGCCCGTGGAAGGAAGGGTCCATGCCCAGCAGGGAAACGTCCGTGCCGTGGAGGGTGTGGACCAGAGGGAAGGCCCCGCCCAGGCCCAGGTAGGCCGCCGCGGCATGGGGGATGGCGTAGTGGGTGTGGACCAGGTCCAGCCCGAGCCTCCTGGCCTCCCGTTCCAGGGTGCCCGCCAGGGAGAGGGTGTAGAGGGGCCCAGGGAAGACGGGGTAGTAGGGGAGGTCCACGGGCACGTAGACCGCGGGGCTTTCCCGCGGGAGCCGAAAGGGCCTTTCCGTGGCGAAGAGGTAGACCCGGTGCCCCATCCGGGCGAGCCTATCCGCCAGCTCCGTGGCCACAATGCCGCTACCCCCAAGCCCCGGGTAGGCCACGAGGCCGAGGCGGAGCCCCTTCACGGGCGGGCACCTGGGGCGAGGGGCGCGCCCCCGTGGCGAAAGCAGGCAAAAACCTTGGCCTGGAGCCCGCGCCGGGTCATGCCCCGAGTTTACCTTAGGGCCCGCGCTCCCAGGAGGAGGAAGAGCAGGTTGGCCCCCCAGGCCCCGAGCTCCGGGGGCAGGGCCCCGATTCCAGCCAGGGAACGCCCCAGGAAGAAGGCCCCGTAGTAGGCCAGGGAGAGGACCACGCTCATCCCCAGGGCGAGTCCGGGGCTTTTCCCGTAGCGGAGGGCCATGGCCGCGGCGAGGAGGACCAGGACCAGGTTGGCCAGGGGCAGGGCGAGCTTGGAGTGGAACTCCAGCCGGGCGCGGTCCCGCTCCAGGGGAGCGAGGAAGGGGTCTCGCATCTTCCGCCAGGCCTCGGAGAGGGAGTCCTGACCGAAGCTGAAGGTGTCGGCGTAGTCGGCGATGGCCCGGGCCCGGGAGAGGTCGGAGGACACCTCCAGCACCTCCCCTTGGCTTGCCGCCCGGAAGACCTTGCGCACCTGGGCGAGGAGGTCCTTGGCCCCCTCGAGGCCAGGCACCTCCCGGAAGTCCACCCGGTAGAGGCGGTAGCCCTTAAGGGTGATGCGCTTATCCTCCCAGCTGCCCCGCTCGGCGAAGAGGAAGGTGCCCACCTCCCCCTGGAAGGCGGTGATCCGCACCCCCACCATCTCCCTGGCCCCCAGGTCAAAGTCCTGGAAGTAGAGGCTTTTCCCCTGGCCGATGGGGATCTGCATGCCCTTGAGGCGGAAGAGGCCCGCCCCTTGGGTATGGATCTCGTCCCACCAGGCTACCCGCACCCGGTTGTTGGCCTCGGGGACCACGTACTCCTGGAGGTAGAGGGCCGCCAGGGAGAGCAGGCCTCCGAGGAGGAGGAGGGGCAGGGCGGCCCGGTACAGGGGGATGCCGGCGGAGAGGAGGGCGAACTGGGCCCCTTCCGCCGCAAGCCTCCCGAAGAGGAGGACGGTGGCCGTGACCAGGGCGATGGGGAAGACCTGCACCAGCACCCCGGGCACGTGGAAGGAGAGCCAGCGGAGGACCTTGGGAATGGGCACCCCTTCCAGCCACCTCGCCCCGGCGTAGAAGAAGCCGAAGAGGAAGACGGCGGTGAGGAAGAGGAGGGCGAGGAAGAGGATAGGGACGCTTTCCTTGAGGAGGTGGCGGTAAAGGGTCATGGGAGGCGCTTGGCGTAGGCCTCGAGGCGCGCCGCCTGGGGCGGGAGCTTGGTGCTGGCCTGGACCTTGCCCCCCAAGAAGCGGAGGTACAGCCGGGCCGAGGCCCCCTGGCCCTTCAGGGTAGCCTTCCCCTCCTGGTAGAGGAAGCTCCCCAGGACCAGGGCCTCCCTGGCCTTCAGGTCGGCCACCAGGGCCTCGGCCTGAAGCCTTGGGCTTTCTGCCTGGACGCCTCCCTTGAGGAGGACCACCTCCTCGGCAAAGAGGGCCAGGGCCTGTTTTGCCCGGAGGTTCTTGAAGTCGGGGTTGCTGAGGGTGAGCCCCGTAAGGCGGGCCTCCTGCCTGGGGATGTCGTGCTCTAGGCTTTCCGCCAGGAAGGTCTCCTTTTGCGAGAGGAGCTCCACCTTCCTGGCCCGCACGAAGCTCCCCTCCTTGTACTCTATGTAGCTCCCTTTGAGGCGGAGGCCGTTCTCGTTGTCGGTGAGGATCCCTCCCTGGGGCAGGGTGGTGACGCCGGTTTCCAGGTCCAGGCGCTGGGGCCCAAAGGGCTCCACGCTGAAGGCGGCGAAGCGGGCGGCCACGGCCAGGCCTAGGAAAAGCCACGGGACAAGGCCCTTCATGCCCCGCACTTTACCCCAGGTTCCTTAGGGCCTGCTGAGGGCGGGGTTTTGGTAGAGTTGAGGCCGTGCGCGTCCTCGCCCTGGGTCTGGCCCTGGCGCCCCTCCTTCCCCCGCTCGCCCTCTTGGCCCCCCTCTTTCTCCCCTGGCTCAAAGGGCTTTCCCCCGGGGCCTTGGGCCTGCTTGCCGCCTACGCCCTTTCCCTCCTCCTTCCCGCCCTCTTCGCCCCTGAGCCCCTCGCCTTCCCTCTTGCCCTGGGGCGGGCCCTCTACGCCCTGGGGCTGGTGGGGGCGGGGGTGGCCTTGGCGCGGCGGGGGGTGGGCTTAAGGCCCCTGGGGTACGGCCTTCTTTCCCTCTACCTCAGCGCCTTCCTCGCCACCTACCTGGCCTTCGGGGACCGGGCCTGGACCGTGCGCCTCATGCACCCCTTCCATAGCCCTGTGGGGCTCGGCCTCATGGGGGCTTTGGGCGTGCTCCTTGCCCTTTACCTCCGCTATCCCCCATTCCTTCGCCTTCTCCTGGGCCTCCTGGGGGGAGCGGTCCTCCTTCTTTCCGGAAGCCGAGGGGGGATGCTCGCCCTCCTCCTGGGCGGGGCGGGGGGGCTCTTCTTCCGGGCCCGGGGGGGGTGGGCCCTGGGGGTGGCCGGGCTTCTCCTCTTCCTGGCCACCTTCCTGGACAACCCCGTCACGGGGCGTTTCCTGGACACCCACCTTTCGGGGCGGGAGGCCCTTTGGCTCCGGGCCTATGAGGTCTATCGGGACCACCCCTGGACCGGGGTCGGGCCCTACCTCCTGGGGGACTACCTGAAGGGCACCCTTCTCGGGAACTGTTTCCTCTTTCCCCTCCTGGAGGCTAGGGGGTTTTCCTGCCCCTCCTGGCTCGTGCCCTTGGGCGGGCTTTGGATCTTCGCCCACAACCACTTCCTCCAGGCCCTGGGGGAAGGGGGCCTTTTCGGGGCCGTGGGGCTTCTTCTCCTCGTAGGGGGGTTTTTGGCCGCGGCCTTTGGCGAGGGGCTCCTTTTTTCCCTCCTCCTCGCCTACCTGGCCATGGGCATGGTGGACAACCCCTTCAGCGTGCCAAGCCCTTTTAGGGGCGAGGTCTTCTTCCTCGTAGGGGGGATGGCCCTGGTCCGGGGCCTGCGCCTTCCCCGGGCCCTGGCCCTGGCCGGGGCCGTGGGGGTGCTTTGGAGCCTGCCCTTCCTCTACCTGGCCACCCGTCCCCCCACCCCGCCCCCGGCCCTGGTCTACCTGGCGGTGCCCCCCGGGGAGGGGGTGGGGCTTATGCGCCTCGAGGGGGCCTCGGGCTACCGGGTCCAGATCTACCTCTGCCAGAAGGGGTGCCAGCGGCTCGGCTGGGAGTGGGACGGGGCCAAGCCCATCGCCTTTCCCCTGCCCGAGGGCCTCGCTCCGGGGCGCTACCGCCTGAGGGTCCTCCTCTTCTCCACCCACCGCCTGGCCCTGAAGCCCCGCTACCTCCTGGAGGAGGAGGTGGTGCGGTGAGGGCCTTCCTGGGCGCGCTGGCCCTGGCCCTGGGGCTTGGGGTGGCCCTTTCCAGCCTCCGGGCGGCCTTTACCCCCCTTCCCCTGGGGGAGGCTCCTTGCAGGCCAGCCCCCTTGCCGGAGCGGGCGGAGCTCTACGCCAGCGGGGCGGTGGAGATCCCCCTATGCCGAAAGGCCTGGCTGGTGCTCCGGCTTCAGGGCACCCCGGCGCGGGGCCACGGCCCCTTGGCCATGGTGGTGGAGGGAAGGCGGGTCCTCTGGCAGGGGGAGGTGCTGGGGATAAAGGAGGTCCGGGTGAGGACCACAGGGCGCGGGGTTCTCGCCCTCGTGTTTCCGAACGACCTTTACCAGCCCCCTGAGGACCGGAACCTGTTCCTCCTCGGGCTCAAGGTGGAGCCCCCCTAGCGGAAGAGGGTGAGCAGGGCCAGGACCGCCCCGATGGCGGTAAAGAGGAGCATGGCCTTGTTGAAGGCGGTGTTGATCTCGGCTTTGACCTCCTGCCGGAGACTTTCCAGCTTGCCCTCTACCACCTGGATGCGTCCCTCTAGCTTGGCTTCCACCTGCCGGATCTGGCTTTCCAGCCTAGTTTCCACCTGCTGTATGCGCTCTTCCAGCCTGGTTTCTACTTGCTGGATTCGCTCTTCCAGCTTAGTTTCCACCTGTTGGAGGCGGCCCTCCAGTTTGGCTTCTACCTGCTGGATCTGGCCTTCCAGCTTGGTTTCCACCTGCTGGATCCGGCCCTCCAGCCTGGCCTCCACACCGCGCACCTCTTCCCGCAGGCCGTCAATCCGGCGGGAGAGGTCCTGGACCAGGGGCGGGAGCACCTGGACGGTGGCCTCCACGATGCCCTCTAGCTTCTCCAGGCGCTCCAGGAGGCGGTCTTCCGGCATGCCCCCATCTTACCGCAGGCTGAGGCCGAAGGAGAACCCAAGCCCCGTAGCCTCGCCGTACTGCCCCTTGAGGACGTTTTGCGCCCTCGCCTCGTAGGCGAAGCACCCATCGTAGTAGCGTAGGGTGAGGCCGTAGCGGCTCAGGCCCCCCTCGCCCACCCCCCCCTCCAGGGCCGCCCAGAAGGCTTGGCAGCAGGCCCGGTTGGGCAGGGGCAGGGCGTAGCCGAGGCGCACCTCCCCGTAGCTTCCCCGCACGTAGGCCAGGCGGAAGGTCCCCAGGGCGCCGTCCCGATACTCTCCCTCCAAGAGGTCCAACCGGTTTCCCAGGGGGTTCTCCAGGGTATAGGCCAGGGCGAAGGGGCCGTAGCCCGCCTTTAGGGAAAGGGTCTGGAACTCGGCCCGTTTCTCGTAGGTGAAGGGCGGGGTGCGGGAGAGGGGCTCGAGGCGCCCGCTAAAGCGGAGGCGGAGGTGGAGGTCGCCTTCCCGGAAGTTTCCCTCTAGGCTTCCTCCTAAGGAAAGGTAGGGCGGGTAGGGGGTGCCGGGGTAGAGGGCGGCGAGGAGGGTGGGGGAGAGGGTGAGGCTAAAGGGGCCCTCCTCTAGGTTGGCGCGGTAGCTCCCCTCGAGGCCCAGGGTGGGGCCCCGGCTCCTTCCCGTCTCCGCGTAGCGCAGGAAGGGGCTAACCGTGAGGCCCTCCAGCCGGAGGGTGGGGGCGTAGCGGGCCTCGAGGCGGGGGGTGTCGGCGTCGGGGGGAGCAGGGGTGAAGGCGAAGAAGGCGTCCTCCACCTGGGCCCGGATCCCGGCGGCGTAGCCCAGCTGCCCCTCGAGGCGCAGACCTCCTTCCCGGTAGCCGAGCCTGAGGGCGGCCTGGGAGGAGGCAAGCCCGGTCCCAAGAAGGGTAAAGGCCCGCTCCCACCGCCCGATCTCCTCCCCAGGCTTGGGCAGGGGGAAGTCCTGTAGCCCCAGGGTGAAGCCCCCGCCCTCGCTCCCCGAGAGGACAAGAGGGTTTCCGAGCTCAGGCCTCCGGTTGGCGTTGGCCCGGGCCTCCCCTATAGGGAGCTCCAGGCCCCAAAGCCCCAAGGAAGCCTCCCCCAGAAGCTCCCCCGTCATCGGGTCAAAGCGGGCCTCCTCCATGCCAAGGCGCACCTCCTCCCCGCAGGGGCAGGGGGTGGCGAGAAACCCCCGGAGCCAGACCTCCCCTTGGGTGAAGCGGGCCTCTTTGGCCCGGACCCGGTAGGCAGGGCTTGCAAGCCAAACCCCTTTGCCCACCAGGGGGTCTTCCAGGCTTACCTCCTCCACCTCAGCCCGAAGCCTTCCCCGCTCAAGCCGCACCCCCTTTAGGGCCCTGCCCTCGAGCCGTTTGGCCTCGAGGCGCCAGCCCGCGGCCTCGCCCTTTAGGCCCGTGCCCTCTAGCCCTTTCCCTTCCCGGTAGCGGAGGAGAGGGGCTTCCAGGTAGAGCCCCTCCCGCTCCAGGCAGGCCCTTCCCTCAAGAACCAGGACCTCGCCGTCGTAACTCAGGTTCTCCCCACCCAGGAGGCCCTCTTCGGTTTCCAGGGTATAGGGCCGTTCCGCGCACGGGCCCGCCCAAGCGGCGCCCAAGAGGAGGACCCAGGCCAGCGCCCGCTTCATGCGGAAGAGGATACCCCAGCTTCAGGGCTTCCAGCCCGAGGGAGCTGCCGGGTAGGGCAGGGCCTGGTTCCGCCTCAGCTCCACCCGGAAAAGCCGGCTTAAGGTGACCGTGCCCCCGGTGCGGGCCGCCTCCCCCAGGGCCCGGTCCAAGAGGGCACCAAGCTCCATCAGGAAGCGGTCCTGCCGGGCCTTGTCCACGGGCAGGGCCCCGAAGGTGAAGCAGGCGGGGTTTACCGCCTGGCAGTGCCTCTCAAGGCGGAGCTTTCCCCCAAGGAAGTAAAGCCGCCATCCTCCGAGGTCCACCCGGTACCCCGCCCGCAGGTGGTCCCGGTACTGGAGGGAGAGGGCTTCCCACAGGGCCCGGGCCTCCTCGCCCCTAGGGCTCAGGGTGTAGCGCCATGCCTTGGCGCCCCCCGCCGTGAGGGTCTGGCTTTGGGTGAGCCCCCAGTCCTGGCCCAGGGCGGGGGCCAAGGAAGCTACCTTGAGGAGAAGGAGGAGGAGCCACATGGAAGGCATTCTAACGCTGAGTTCAGGCCGTCGACCCAGGTTACTTTTGTATAGTTCTGTGGGGATAGCACCCATCCTTATATCTTCCGTCTTCATCCTGCGTTCGCCGGGTTTCTGGGTTCCCAGAAAAGACGGGCGGCTTGATACTAGATACTAGAGCCAGATAGGGGCATGGGTAGAGAAAGCGCCGGGTGATAACGCCCCAGGGAGCAGGGTGGTATCCATGATCCAACGGAACGAGCATTTTCTGCTGGCGAAATTAAAAGAAAAAGTTTCCACCCGCACCGCCGTGGTGGGAGTGGTGGGCCTAGGGTACGTGGGCCTTCCCTTCGCCGTGGAGAAGGCCAAGGTAGGTTTCCATGTTCTGGGCGTTGAGCAGAATCCCTCGCGGGCGGAAAAGGTGAACCGCGGGGAGAACTATATTGGGGACGTTAGAGAGGAAGAGCTGAAGGAGGTGGTGGCCAAAGGCCTCCTCTCTGCCGAAACCGGCTTTGACCGGGTTCCGGAGATGGACGTAATCGTCATCGCCGTGCCCACGCCCCTCACCCGGAACCTTACTCCCGACCTCCAGTACGTGGAGCGGGTGACGGAAGCGATCGCCAAGCGCCTCCGCCCAGGCCAGCTTGTGAGCCTCGAGTCCACCACCTACCCCGGCACCACCGAGGAGGTTATGCTGCCCATCCTGGGAAAAAGCGGTCTCAAGGTAGAGGAGGACTTCTTCCTGGTCCACTCTCCTGAGCGGGTGGACCCTGGCAACAGGCGCTACACCACGAGGAACACCACCAAGGTGGTGGGCGGGGTGGGGCCCAGATCGCTGGAGGCGGGCGTTCACTTTTACAGCCAGACCATTGAGCGGGTGGTCCCGGTGTCCAGCGCCAAGGCTGCGGAGATGGTCAAGGTCTTTGAGAACACCTTCCGGGCAGTGAACATCGCCCTGGTCAACGAGCTGGCCATGCTCTGCGACCGCATGGGGCTCAACGTCTGGGAGGTGCTGGATGCCGCCTTCACCAAGCCCTTCGGCATCATGCCCTTTTACCCCGGCCCCGGCGTGGGGGGGCATTGCATCCCCATAGATCCCCACTACCTGGAGTGGAAAGCCAAGGAGTACAACTTCAACACCCACTTCATCGCCCTAGCGGGGGAGATCAACCGGAAGATGCCCGAGTTCACCGTGGAGAAGGCCCTCCGCCTCCTGGCCCGGGATGGGGTTCCGGTGCGGGGGGCGAGGGTGCTGGTCCTCGGCGTGGCCTACAAACGGGACGTGGCTGACCACCGGGAAAGCCCGGCTATAGAGGTCATCCGGGGCCTGAAGCGCCTGGGGGCCGAGGTGGCCTACCACGACCCCTTAATCCCGAGCTTCCAGGACCAAGACCTTTATATGAAAAGCATCCTTTTAAGCGAGGACCTCCTGGCCTCCCAGGACCTGGTGATCCTAGCTACGGACCACAGCGCCTTTGATTATCATGAACTGGTGCGCCGGGCCAAGAGGGTGTTGGACACCCGGGGAGCTACCCGGCACCTGCCCAAAGACCTTACGGAAGGAAAGGTGGTCCTCCTGTGATGCGCTTCGCCCTGACGGGACTTGCAGGCTATATTGCTCCCAGGCACCTGAAGGCCATCAAGGAGGTAGGAGGTCTCCTGGTGGCGGGCCTTGACCCGGCTACCAACGTGGGGGTGGTGGACAGCTTTTTCCCGGAGGCTGCCTTTTTCACCGAGCCCGAGGCCTTTGAGGCCTACCTAGAGGACATGAGGGAGCGAGGGAAGGGGGTGGACTACCTCAGCATCGCAAGTCCCAACCACCTGCACTACCCCCAGATCCGTATGGCCCTACGGCTTGGAGCGAACGCCCTGTCGGAAAAGCCTTTGGTTCTCTGGCCCGAAGAGGTGGACCGCCTCGCCGAGTGGGAGGCCCGCACGGGGAAACGGGTCTACACCGTTCTTCAGCTTAGGGTCCACCCGGCCCTTCAGGTCCTAAGGGAGCGCCTTGCCCAGGAAAAGGAGGCAAAGGATGTGGTCCTCACCTACGTTACCGGCCGTGGGGCCTGGTACGGGGCGAGCTGGAAGGCGGACGAGCGGAAGAGCGGGGGGCTTGCCACCAACATCGGCATCCACTTCTTTGACCTCCTTGCCTGGTTCTTCGGGAAGGCCCACCGGGTGGAGGTACACGCGCGCACCCCTACGGTAAACGCCGGGTACCTGGAGCTGGAGAGGGCCAAGGTCTGCTGGTTCCTCTCCATAGACCCTTCCTTCGTTCCCGAAGCTTTCCGGAAGGTGGGCAAGCGCACCTACCGTTCCATTGTCGTGGACGGGGAGGAGGTGGAGTTCTCCGAGGGCTTCACCGATCTCCACACCGAGGTCTACCGCAAGACCTTGGCCGGGGAAGGGTTTGGCCTCGCCGAGGCCAGGGAGGCCATCCGGGTAGCGGCGGAGGTGCGCACCCTTCCCCTCAAGGACCCCACTCCCGAGGTCCGCCATCCTTTTCTGGGGTGAGCCGTGGACTACTTCAAGCACGAGAGCGCCTACGTGGACGAGGGAGCCAAGGTGGGTAAGGGCACCCGCATCTGGCATTTTTGTCACGTCATGGCAGGAGCGGAAATCGGGGAAAATTGCACCCTTGGGCAGAACGTCTTCGTGGCCAAGGGGGTACGGATCGGTAGCGGGGTCAAGATTCAAAACAACGTCTCCGTGTACGAAGGTGTGATCCTAGAGGACGATGTATTTGTGGGTCCCTCGGCGGTCTTCACCAACGTGCGCACCCCCCGCGCCCCCTTTCCGCGCAACCGCCCCGAGGATTTCCTGCCCACTGTGGTCAAACGGGGAGCCACCATCGGGGCCAACGCCACCATCGTCTGCGGGGTTACCTTAGGGGAGTGGTGCTTCGTGGCGGCGGGAGCGGTGGTCACCCAGGACGTGCCTCCTTACGCCTTGGTGGCCGGGGTCCCCGCCCGCAGGCTCGGTTGGGTGTGCGAGTGCGGGGAAAGGCTGGTGTTTGCGGGCGAGGAGGCTACCTGCGGGGCCTGCAGCAGGCACTACCGCCAAGCGGCGCCCGAGCAGGTGGAGAAGGTGGGGTAGCCCGTGTGCGGCATCGCTGGCCTTGTTCTCCGCACCCCTGACCCCAGGGGGGTGGCCCTCCTAGAGGGCCTTTCCCGCACCCTCGCCCACAGGGGGCCCGACGATAAGGGCTATCTCCTTTGGGGCCCGGAAGGGCTTCTCGCCTCGAGGGATCCGGTCCCCGTGGAGGGCTTTCGCCTGGGGTTCGCCCATCGGCGCCTATCCATACTGGACCTCTCGGAGGCGGGGTGGCAACCCATGTCCTCCCCCGACGGACGCCTCTACGTGGTCTACAACGGGGAGGTTTACAACTTCCTGGAGCTTCGCGAGACCCTCGAGGCGAGGGGCCACGCTTTCCGAAGCGCCTCCGACACCGAGGTTCTCCTTGCTGCCTGGCGAGAGTGGAAAGAGGGGAGCCTAACGCACCTGGTGGGCATGTTCGCCTTCGCCCTTTTGGACATGGAGGAGAACGCCCTCTACCTGGTGCGGGACTTCTTCGGCATCAAGCCCCTCTACTACACGGCTTTCCCTGGGGGCCTGGCCTTCGCTTCCGAGATTCCCTCCCTCCTCTCCCTCCCAGGGGTGAGGAGGCGCGTGAACCCCGAGAGGCTTTACGCCTACCTCCGCTTCGGTCTCACCGACCACGGCGGGGAGACCCTTTTCGCGGAGGTGCGCCAGGTGCCCGCTGGCCACTACCTAAGGGTGCCCCTGGAAGCGCCAGACAGGGCGGAGCTCGTCCGCTACTGGCGCCTCTTCCCGGAGGAAGGGGGGAATCTGAGCTTCAAGGGGGCGGCTGAGAGGCTCAGGGAGCTCTTTCTGGAGAGTGTGCGCTTGCACTTGAGGAGCGATGTCCCCCTGGGGTTTGCCCTCTCCGGGGGAATAGACTCATCGGCCATCGTGTGCGCCGTGCGCCATTTAGAGCCTAGTCTGGAGCTCCACGCCTTCAGCTTCGTGGCTGAGGATGAGGGGGTCTCTGAGGAGCGGTACGTGGACCAGGTGGTGAGGGCCTGTGGCGTGCGGGTCCACAAGGTGCGCATCGCTCCCGAGGAGCTTGCACAGGATCTAGACTCCCTGGTCCGCGTTCAGGGGGAGCCCTTCGGCAGCACCAGCATCTACGCCCAGTACCGCGTTTTCCGGAGGGCGAGGGAGGAGGGGATCAAGGTCATGCTGGACGGCCAGGGGGCCGATGAGCTTCTGGCGGGGTACGTGCCCTACGGGGCTGCGCGGGTGGCCTCCCTTCTGGCCTCGGGGAGGCTCTGGGAGGCCCTGGCCCTCCTCCAGAGGCTCTCCCGGCTTCCCGGAAGAGGCACTCTTTGGAAGCAGGTTCTGGGCAGGCTCATGCCCCGCGCCTTCCAGCCCCTGGCCCGCCGCCTGGGCGGGGAGGCCCTCCTTCCCCCCTGGCTCAACGCCTCCTGGTTCGCTGAGAGAAAGGTGGCGCCGAGGCCCCCCTCCCGCCTACAGGGCCCCCTTAAGGACCGCCTCCGCCAGGAGCTTCTGGAGGCCCTAACGGAGACGAGCCTCCCCATGCTCCTCCGGTACGAGGACCGGAACTCCATGGCCCATTCCATAGAGAGCCGCGTCCCCTTCCTTACGCCCGAGTTGGCCCAGTTCGTCCTTAGCCTTCCTGAAGGCTACCTTCTTGCCCCTGACGGCACTAGCAAGGCCGTATTCCGGGAGGCCATGCGGGGCCTGGTTCCCGAGGGGGTACTCGCGAGGAAGGACAAGATCGGCTTTGCCACCCCCGAACTCCGCTGGCTTAGGGCCCTTGGTCCCTGGGTGGAGGTCCTGCTCCGGGGAGAGGCCCTGAGGTCCATCCCTGCCCTCCGCCCCGAGGAGGTGCTTAAGGAGTGGCGGGAGGTGGCCGAGGGGCGAAAGCGCTTTGACTTCCGGGTGTGGCGGTGGGTCAACCTGGTGGCTTGGTCCGAAGCCTTCGGGGTGGAATATGACTGAGAAAGAAGAAGGAAAAAATGCGAGGAAGCGTTTGCTGGTACTCTCGTTTTCTGACCTTTCCCGGGATGCCAGAGTCAGGCGCCACCTCTTCTACCTATCGCAGGAGTATGAGGTGGTGGCTTGCGGCTACGGCGCAAGCGATGTCCCGGGGGTTCGCACCCTCTCCCTTCCCCATCCCCGCCAGGTGAGGGGACTGGCCTTCTGGCGTGCGGCCAGGCTTGGCCTCCTCCTCAGTGGGGCTTACGGATTGGCCTATGGAGTCTGGCCTTCGTCCCGGCAAGCCTTGCGGGTTTGCGGGGGGGAGCACTACGATGCGGTGTTGGCCAACGACGTGGACACCCTCCCTGTGGCCTACCGCCTCGCCGAGAAGAGGGGGGTACCCGTCATCCTGGATGCACATGAGTACGCTCCCCGCGAGTTTGAAGATCTATTCCTGTGGAGGGTGCTCTACCAAGGATACAAGACCTACCTCTGCCGCAAATTTCTCCCCGGAGTCCGCCTGATGACCACGGTGTCCTCTGGGATCGCGCAGGCCTACAGGGAAGCCTTTAGCCTCGTTTTCCCAGTCCAGATTCTCCTGAACGCGCCTCCCTATCAGGACTTACCCGTGCGCCCTGTCTCCCAAGACGGCAGGATCCGCCTCGTCCACCACGGGGCGGCCATCCCTTCCCGTAAGCTGGAGGGGATGATCCAGGCTCTCCGCTTTCTGGATCACCGCTTCACCCTAGACTTTTACCTGGTCCCCACCCATCCTGACTATCTGGAGCTTCTCAAGCGCCTAGCCGGGGGCGATCCGAGGATCACCTTTCACCCGCCTGTACCTCCGTCCGACCTAGTGAGAACTCTGAACGGCTACGATGTAGGGGTTTACCAGCTACCTCCTACGAACTTAAACCAAGCTCTAGCCCTTCCCAACAAGCTCTTCGAGTTCATCCAGGCCAGGCTAGCGCTGGCCATTGGGCCCTCTCCGGAGATGGCCAAGGTGGTGGCGGAGTGGGGTGTCGGGGTGGTGGCCGAGAGCTTCGAGCCGGAAGCCTTCGCCCGGGTTCTGAGGGAACTCACCCCCGAAAGGGTGAGCGAGATGAAGGCGAGGAGTAGCAGGGCGGCCGAGGAGCTATGCGCCGAGCGCCAGTACGCCCGGTTCCTGTCCCTGCTTAAAGAGATTTGGGAAGGTCATGACCGTGCCCGTCTATGATCCCCTGCCTGAGGTGGAGTTCCTCTGGTCTGAGTTGGAGGAGGCCTTCCGCCGGGTGATGCGCTCGGGGCAGTACATCCTGGGCCCCGAAGTGGAGGCCTTGGAGCGAGAGGCGGCGGCCTACCTAGGGGTGAAGCACGCCATCGGGGTGAACTCCGGAACGGACGCCTTGGTCATTGCCCTCCGCGCCCTGGGCGTGGGCCTGGGGGACGAGGTGATCACCACCCCCTTCACTTTTTTTGCCACCGCTGAGGCCATCAGCCTGGTGGGGGCGACCCCGGTCTTCGTGGACATAGACCCGAGGACCTTCAACCTCGATCCAGAGCTTATAGAGCCTGCCCTCACCCCCCGAACCAAGGCCATCCTGCCGGTACACCTCTACGGCCTCCCCGCCGAGATGGACCCCATCCTGGAGATCGCCCGAGCCCACGGCCTCAAGGTGCTAGAGGACTGCGCCCAAGCCTTCGGGGCCACCTACAAGGGTAGGAAGGTGGGTACCCTAGGGGATGCGGGGGCCTTCTCCTTCTTCCCCACCAAAAACCTGGGAGGGTACGGGGACGGGGGGCTCATCGCCACGAACGACGACGGAGTAGCCGACCTTGCCCGCATGCTCCGGGCCCACGGTTCCCGGAAGAAGTACCACAACGAGATGGTGGGCTACAACTCCCGCTTGGATGCCCTGCAGGCGGCCTTTCTCCGGGTGAAGCTCAGGCACGTGGACGCCTTCAACGCCCGCCGCCGGGAGGTGGCTGCCAGCTACCACCAGTTCCTTCAGGGGGTCCCGGGCCTGGCCCTGCCACCCCTGGTGGAGGGCCACGTGTTCCACCAGTACACCGTGCGCATCCTCGAGAGGCGGGACCGGGTGGCCGAGGCGTTAGCGAGGGAGGGGGTGGGGACCATGGTCTACTACCCCGTTCCCTTGCACAGGCTACCGGTTTATGCGCACATGGGAGCGGCCTTGCCCGAGGCGGAGCGGGCGGCACGGGAGGTGCTTTCCCTGCCCATGGGGCCCTTCCTGTCCGAGGAGGATCTTTTAAGAGTGGCGGACGCCCTTCGGGGGGTGGGTCAGTGATCCGGCCCTTGAAGCGGGTCTGCCAGAGTGGCTTTGTTCGGAGCGTGGCCGCCGTAGCGGGAGGGACAGCCCTTGCCCAGGCGATTGGGGGTTTGGCCTCTCTCGTCATCACCCGCCTCTACACCCCTGAGGACATGGCCCTCTGGGGCCTCTTTGTGAGCTTCCTGGGGGTAGCTTCGGTGGTGACCACCCTGCGCTACGAGGTGGCGGTGGTGGCGGCGCGGTCAGAGGAGGAGGCTCGAGACCTAGCTATCGGTAGCCTGGTCATCTCCGCTGGGCTTTCGCTCGTAGCGGTAGCGGTTTTTGAGTTCCTCAGGCAGAGGGATATTTTCGGGTACGGCCTCTTCTCCCCTTGGGCCTCCTGGCTAGCAGGCCTTGCCTTAGTGGCCACCAGTTGGGGCATGGTCCTACGCTACAGCATCATCCGACTGGGCTTTTTCCAAGTCGCTGGACGTTTCAGCTTCTTGCAGGCCTTTTGGGGGGCATTGGCCAAGATGAGCCTAGCCTTTTTGGGTTCGGCAGGTCTCGTACTTGGGGAAGCGGTTGGTCGATGGGCGGGCTTAAAAAGCCTTTGGAGGGTTTTTGCGCCATCTATCCCCTCTTGGAGGATCGCGTGGGGCACTCTTTGGCGGTACAAAAGGTATCCTCTCGTCCAACTTCCCTCTAGCTTCCTGGACACCTTGGCCCTGATGGCATCCGTGCCTGTCTTTACGTTCGTTTTCGGTGCGACGGCAGGTGGAGGTCTCGCCTTGGCCCAAAGGATAGTAGGCCTTCCTGTGGCCCTGATAGGTGGATCTGTGGCGGACGTGTTTTACGGTAGGGCGGCGGAAGTCTTGCGCACGCGACCAGGGGGGGTTTTGGCGTTCTTTCTAGGCACCGCTATGCGGATGTTGGCTCTTGGGGTGGCCTTGGGGATCGCCTTGTGGATTGGGGGGCCATGGATTACGGTAAGGGCCTTCGGACCCCAGTGGGAGGAAGCGGGTTTGATGCTCCGGGCTATGGCTCCCTGGATGGCTGCCCAGCTGGTTGTAAGCCCTGTCAGCCGGGTGGTGTTTCTCTCCCCTTACTCTTGGGTTAAACTCGTGTACGATTTTTCCTCCCTTTTGGTCGCTGGCTTGCCCTTATGGTGGCAGGCCAACTCTGCTGTTTCTGCCTTGTTTCTTATGGCTTGGGCGCAGGTTGTTCTCTTTGTCCTCTACTTCCTACTGCTTCTCGCCATTGTGAGACAGCTTAGCCATCGTTATGGAGAAAGGCTATGAAAGTTGCGAGTGTTGTCGGAGCCCGACCCCAGTTCGTCAAGGTGGCCGTGGTCTCCCGCGCCCTCAGGGAGGCGGGGCTTTTGGAGGTACTGGTCCACACGGGGCAGCACTACGACCCTGGGCTCTCCGAGGTCTTCTTCCAGGAGCTAGACATTCCTCCCCCCGACTACCACCTGGGCATCGGCGGGGGCACCCACGGAGAGAACACGGGGCGCATGATAGAGGCCATAGAGCGGGTACTCCTGGAGGAACGCCCCGACTGGGTCCTGGTCTATGGGGATACGGACAGCACCCTAGCGGGGGCCATCGCGGCGGTGAAGCTCCACATCCCCGTGGCCCACGTGGAGGCGGGCCTACGCTCCTTCAACTGGAGGATGCCCGAGGAGATCAACCGGGTTCTCACGGACCATGCCTCGGACCTCCTCTTCGCCCCCTCCGAGACCGCCGTGAAGAACCTTGTGCGGGAAGGGATAGATGTGGAGAGGATAAAGCTGGTGGGGGATGTCATGTACGATGCCGCCCTCTACTACGGGGCCAAGGCGGAGCGGGAAAGCCGCATACTGGAGAGGCTTGGCCTCAGACCCAAGGAGTACTTGTTGGCCACGGTTCACCGGGCGGAAAACACGGACGACCCCGAGAGGCTTGGGGCGATCCTCGAGGCTCTTGCCCTCCTGCACAGGGAAATCCCCGTGGTCTTTCCTGTCCACCCCAGGACCCGGAAGCGGGCCCGCGCCTTTGGGCTTGAGCGCTTCTTCAAGGAGCTCCTGGCCCTAGATCCTGTGGGCTACCTGGACATGCTGATGCTGGAGAAGAACGCCCGCCTTATCGCCACGGACTCGGGAGGGGTGCAGAAGGAGGCGTTTTTCTTCCGGGTGCCGTGTGCTATCCTTCGCGAAGAGACGGAGTGGCCGGAGCTGGTGGAGCTGGGCTGGTGCACGCTGGTGCCGCCCCAGGACAAGGAGGCGGTCAGGTACGGACTGACGGCGATCCAGGGTGCACTGGGAAGAGAAGGGACCCCTTATGGGGAAGGAAGGGCTGGGACCGCCGTTGCGTTTTACCTTTTGCATCAGGGGGTACCTTGATGGGGGCCAACTCTCTGGGCCGAAAAGTGGCCTACCTTGCCCTGCAGGCCACCCGTGAGGGGCAGGCCTCTCACGCCCACGTCCACGAGATCCTCGCTGGCTTGCGCTCGCGAGGCTGGCGGTTGGAGCTCTATGAACCCGGTTACGCCAACAGGAAGGATGCACCGGGGGCCATGGCTCGGGCCCTAGAGTTTGCGAAAACCCAGCTTAGGCTCTGGCGTTCGGGAAGACCCGATCTGCTCTACATACGCCACCACTTCGCCGCCTGGCCCTCGGCGCTTTGGGCTAGACTCAACCGGATCCCTGTCGTTCAGGAGGTCAACGGCCCTTACGAAGACCTCTTTGTGGCCTGGCCGTGGACGGCCAAGCTCAAAGGGCTTTTCGTGTTCCTCTTGCGCACGCAGATCCGCTGGGCGGACCTCGTCATCGCCGTTACCCCCGGCCTGGCCGACTGGGCCCTAAGGGAAGGGGCAAGGTGGGCGGAGGTCGTGCCCAACGGGGCCAATGCCACCCTTTTCCGGCCGGATGCCCCCCTCGAGGGGGGCATAGATCTTCCCAATAACTACGTGCTGTTCTTCGGCGCTTTGGCTCCCTGGCAGGGAATAGACACCATGCTCTCGGCTGTCGAGATGCCGTCTTGGCCCAGAGAGGTGGCGTTGGTGATCGTTGGGGACGGCGCAGAAAGGCCCAAGGTGGAAGAGGCAGTGCGGGTACACCATCCGAGGGTGGTCTACTTGGGCAAGCAACCCTACCGGGCGATGCCGGGGGTCATCGCCCGCAGTTTGGCGGTTCTCTCCGTTCAAGAAAGCACTACTAAAAGGCTCGCCGAAATGGGCGCCTTCCCCCTCAAGCTCTTCGAGGCCATGGCCTGCGGGGTTCCGGTGGTTGTGAGCGACCTCCCGGGCATGGCCCACCTGGTCCGAGAGGGCGGTGTTGGCTGGATCGTCCCTCCTGGGGACGCCCGGGCGGTGGCCGAGGCGGTGGGGCGGCTCTTCCGCCAAGCGGAGGAGCGGCGGCGGATGGGGATGCGGGGGAGGGAGCTGGTGGAAAGGGCGCACTCTTGGGATCACCGGGCCGCCGAGACCCACTATCTTCTCCTGCGCCTCTTGGAAGGGAAGGGCTAAAGGGCGGCACCCATGCGCCTCCTCTACCTCATCACCCGCGCTGAGCCTGGGGGAGCCCAGGTGCATGTCCTGGAACTCCTTCGGGGCTTCAGGGGCCGCGCCGAGCTCCACCTGGGGGTGGGGGAGGACCGGCATGGGTTCCTCATAGAAGAGGCCCGGGCCCTCGGGATAGGGGTCCATATTCTCAAGCAACTCCTCCACCCCATCCGTCCCCACCGGGACCTCCTTGGGCTTTGGGAGGTGGCGGCCCTCCTCAAGCGTCTAAGCCCTCATCTGGTTCACGCTCACTCCTCTAAGGCGGGGTTCCTGGGGAGACTTGCGGCAAGGGCCTTAGGGGTGAAAAGCGTGTACACCGCCCACGGCTGGGCCTTCACCGAGGGGGTGCCGGAAGGGCGGAGGAGGCTGGCCCTTGCCATGGAGCGCCTTGCCGGAAGGCTTGGGGACCGGGTGATCGCCGTGTCCCGCTACGACCGGGACCTCGCCCTCCGCCACCGGGTGGTCTCTCCGCAAAAGCTCAGGGTGGTCTGGAACGGCGTGCCGGAGACCCCCCTGAGGGCCCGCCCCGAGGCCCACCCCCCGAGGCTCGTCATGGTGGCCCGCTTTGCCCCCCCAAAGGACCATGCCCTCCTCCTCCGGGCCCTTGCGGGCCTAAGGGAGCTTCCCTGGACCCTGGACCTGGTGGGGGAGGGTCCCCTCCTTCCCCAGGCGCAGGCCTTGGCCCGGGCCCTCGGGCTTGCGGAGCGGGTGCGCTTCCTCGGGGCGAGGCGGGATGTGGCGGAGGTCCTGGCGCAGGCCCAGGTCTTCGTCCTCGCCACCCACTGGGAGGGCCTTCCCCTTTCCGTGCTGGAGGCCATGCGGGCGGGCCTTCCCGTGGTGGCCACGGATGTGGGAGGGGTGGGGGAGGCGGTGGTGGAGGGGAATACAGGGTTTTTGGTAGGCCGAGGGGACGAGGTGGGCCTGAGGAGAAAGCTTTCCCTTCTCCTAGAGAACCCTTCCTTGCGGGCCTCCATGGGCGAGGCGGGGCGGAGGCGGTACGAGGAGGCCTTCACCCTGGAGAGGATGCTCCTTGAGACTTGGAGGGTCTACGAGGATGTGTTGGTACGAGGGGGCTCTCCGGTAGCATAACTCCATGGAGGTTTTAGAGGTCGCTCTCCCCGCTCACCCCTCCCTGGGCAAGGCCCGTTCCCCTTGGCCCCTTTTCCTCGCTCCCTTTCCTGCCCTCCTCGCCCTCCTTCTCCTCTTCCCCCTCCTTCCCAGGGGAGGGGAAACGTGGCTCCTCCTCGCCCTCACCGCCGCGGCCCACCTTTTCGCTTTTTTCCTCACGGAGAGGATGGCCCGCTACCACGGGCAGGAGGCCCTGAGCCTCGCGGCCTTTAACCTCCTACTCTTCACCCTCTTCCTCCTTGCGGTTCTCGCCATGGGGAGGCTCTACTACTCCAGGAGCTACCTCCTCCTCGCTACCCTCTTCGCCTTTCTCCTTCTCCTACTCTACCTCAAGAGAACCCCGCCCCTGAGGCTTGCTCTCCTCCGAGGAGGGGTCTCGGAGAGGCTCGTTGGGCTCTTCCCCCACCGGGCCTTCCCCCTTGGGAGCCTGGACAGGGTGGAAGGGGTGGTGGTGGACCCAAGGCAGGTGACCCCACAGGCCCTGCCCCTGCTTGTGCGGGCGGCCCTCGAGGGACTCCCCGTCCTGCATGCGGGGAAGGTGTATGAGGTCCTCACGGGACGGGTACTGTTGGAGGAGTCCGAGGGCGTTTTGGCCGTGGCGGAGATGGACCCTGGCCTATACCGCCACCTCAAGCGGCCCCTGGAGGTTCTTTTCATTCTCCTCCTCTCTCCTCTATTCTTGCTTATTGAGTCCTTTATAGCCCTTGCGGTCTACCTAGACCTGGGGAGGCCTGTGTTTTTCGCCCAGGAGCGGGTGGGGCTCGGGGGAAAGCCCTTCAAGGCCTACAAGTTCCGCACCATGCGAGGGTGGCCCCGGGAGGGTGCCTACGCTGGGGAGGAGGCGGAGAGGATCACTCCCCTAGGCCGCTTCCTCCGCCGCTATCGCTTGGACGAGCTTCCCCAGCTCTGGAACGTCCTCAAGGGGGAGATGAGCCTCGTGGGCCCTCGGCCCGAGCAGCGGGTCTTGGCCGAGGCCTATGCCCGGGAGATCCCCCTTTACGCCCTTAGGCACACGGTGCGGCCCGGCCTCACGGGGTGGGCCCAGGTGCACCAGGGCTACGCCGAGGGGAAGGAGGAAACCCTGGTGAAGCTGAGCTACGA